>JADJSV010000003.1:0-300000 GCA_016711505.1 Bacteroidota bacterium
ATCATTCGGTTTTAATTTTGAATTCAGGAGATGTAACCAAGGTTTGCATTTAATGTGTATTCAAGAAGCAGCAAGTAATCGGGCATTACCAACTGTCTCATAGTTTTTTTCCCCACAGGAAATTTTGTGCAGATAAAGCATTCAATAAACTGACATTGGAAATGTCACGAAGTAGGGAATGTTAGGAAGTACAGAATAGAGATCGTTGGAGTTATCTGATGGTATGGACTCGCACCAGTTGTGCCTGTTACAATGACTATGATGGGTCGGTATTGTTTCGCCTAGATGCGCAAAGGCAAAAATGTTTCTGTTTTGATTATTAGTAGAAATGGTCTGACGATTTGTGATCCGGGCTTCAATTCTTGTAATGTTCACTGAAGATGAAACACGATTCAGATCCCGAAGGTTAGCGTCATATGTGTTCTTGAAATATTGTGCTAAAAAAAGTGACGCATATCTTCGTACTGATCTGCTTTGATCTCCAAAGTAGAAGTTTGTACCACCTTCTACCTTTACTGTCTTCGCCTGAGTTTTATTTTGCGAAAAACTCCGGTCACCGTTAGCTTACCAAACTGTAATTGTGTTTTCAAACCGAATAATCCCTGTGATCCTTGAATTAACTGCGTTGGTAAAGTCAAAGTGATATTTCCGGCTTCTATCTTTTGATGATGTCATCTTCATAACGGTGTATTCGATCTTCATTTTATTTTCCGAGAAGTCGAATGTTGCTTCAGTATTGTAATTCGTTGTCAGTTTCATCTTATCACCGATGTTGGCAATAACATTCATCTGAATTTTTTCTTTGAAGTCGAAAGTAGTTACAGTTCTTTGATCAAGTGGAATAGCAGGATTCTCGCTTTTGTTGATATTCACACCGAAACTTAATTCAGCATTTCCTTGCGGACGAATATCAATTGTGTTTCCACCAAATATCCTGTCAAATACAACACTGTTAATTGTGATCTTCGGCGCGAATGCTTTTTTATTCAATTCATCTTCTTCGCCTGCACGTTGTTTCCAGTAGTCTTTTGTGGTCTTCTTAAATTCTTTTCTACAAATTCGTCAAAGTTAAATAGGATGGGTTACGATAAAAAGTTCGCCCATGTTTTCATTGATGTTATAGCGATTATTTTCCACATCATATTGAACATCAGTTTTGATATTCGAAGGGTCTTTCATGTACATTGGATTCGAACTCCCATCGTCGGAGTAAGAATCAGCAATCCGGTCGCGGAAAGGATAGACTAGCGTGTCAGAATCAGCGGGAGCTATAGTGGATGCAAGTTCGTAATCGTAAGTGGCAGGTTTACTTGTACCCCAGATCATGGTTAGTACAGACAAGCGCTACCAATCCCGAAAATGACCTTCTTCAAACTTTTCAAGGCGTATTAATTTAATGAATGTTGTGTTTCAGCGTAGAGGTTGGGCTCGATACTTCAATCAATTTTAAACAGAGGGCTAAAAATAGTTTTTTTTACCCATTAAACGATAAAAATTAAAGCGCTTTTAGTGCATTTCTGATCAAATCTTCAACATTTGAAGAAGGAGTAGTTTTGAGCAAAGAATCAAGCGTTTTTTCGACATTATTTTTGACGAAACCAAGTGTTACCAAAGCGGCCATTGCTTCGTTTTTCACCTTTAAATTGCTTAGTGTTGAAGGAATAATACCTTCTTTCATCAGCTTACTTTTAATTCCAGAATTACCCGCAATGCAGTCTTTTCGCCCGATCCCTTTTATGCTTTTCAGCTTTGAGGAATTATCACTCAAAATACATTGCTCGATTTCCTGAACATTCATGCTCGATAACATCATCCGCGCTGTATTGCAACCAATTCCGGAGACCGTAATCAACAAGCGGAAAAGTCGTCTTTCTTCTTCGTCAAAGAAGCCGTATAACGTATGTGCATCCTCAGTTATTTGAAGGTGCGTTAACAATCGAACATTCTCATTGTCACTGAGTTTCGAATATGTATTGAGTGAAATGTTAACGAAATATCCGACGCCGGCGCATTGCACAACAATGAATGCCGGGTTCTTTTCAATCATTTTTCCTTCTAAGGAGGTGATCATTCAGGGAATTTTTTCCGAAAGTAAGAAAATTTGGGGCAAGAAATTCTGCGGCTGGACTTTTGTGTTGGGGTGTAGTTTGCAGGTTTGTGTTTGTGTTGGGTGTAGTCTGCTGGTTTGTGTTTGTGTTGGGTGAAGTGCTGCTGTTGTGTTTGTGTTGTGGGGTGAAGTCTGGGGGGGCCCCCCCCGGGGGCCCCCCCCCTGTGGGGTGGGTCCTGCTTTGTGTTGCGAATGTTTTGTGTTGGGGGTAGTCTGCAGACTACCACACCAACCAACCTACACAAACCTGCAATTCGTTTTTAACGACATAATGCTTTTCGGATTTCTTTTTCGTTTATTTTCCTGGCAAATTATTTCGTCATTTATGTGCGACCCTCCGGGGTCGTGGGTGTTTGGTCTATGTCATTTCTACAAATATGCGACCCCTTCAGGGTCGGCAGCCTGGAAGATTTTCGACAATTTGAAATTCGCAAATCACAATGTGCGGGGTAAAGTTTAAACACTATAGCTTTAGTATAGTTCGCAGCATAATTTTTTTGTGTTGGGGTGTAGTCTGCAGACTGCACCCCAACACAATTTGTAGTCTGCAGACTTCACTCTAACACAAACCAGCAATTCGTTTTTAACGACATAATGCTTTTCGGATTTCTTTTTCGTTTATTTTCCTGGCGAATTATTTCGTCATTTATGTGTGACCCCTCCGGGGTCGTGGGTGTTCGGTCTATGTCATTTCTACAAATATGCGACCCTTTCAGGGTCGGCAGCCTGGAAGATTTTCGACAATTTGAAATTCGCAAATCACAATGTGTTGGGGCGAAGTTTGCATTCCATTGCTTTAGTGTAGTTTGCAGTCTAATTTTTTTGTGTTGGGGTGTAGTCTGCAGACTACACCCCAACACAAAAAGAGTCTGCAGATTATAAAACACAAAATAGAGTCTGCAGATTATACAACACAAAATGGAGTCTGCAGATTATACATCACAAAAAAAGGCTGCCCCTTTTGAGACAGCCTCTGATATATTTTCTGCTAACTCATCACGAATTCTTCCTCGACTGCGCGTCAACAACAGCAATCGTCACCATGTTCACGATCTCACGAACAGAACTTCCTAATTGAAGTACGTGAACAGGTTTTTTCATTCCTAAAAGTATTGGTCCGATTGCTTCGGCAGCGCCCATTTCCTGTGAAAGTTTGTATGCTATGTTTCCTGATTCAAGATTCGGGAAGATCAGAACATTTGCACCTTCATTTGCAAATTCGCAGAATGGAAAATTGTCGGAAAGGAGGGAAGGGTTCAATGCAAAATTTGCCTGCAATTCTCCATCGACCATCATGCCCGGATATTTCTGATGAAGGATGGCAACGGCATCTCTCACTTTTTGTGCAGATGCTTCACTCGATGAACCGAAGTTCGAAAAAGAAAGTAAAGCTATGCGTGGTTTGATATTGAATTGCTGTACTGCCCATGCGGTAAGTACAGTAATTTCTGCAAGATCTTCTGCTGTTGGATTTACATTCACAGTGGTATCGGCAAAAAAGATAGGGCCTTTTTTAGTGACCATGATATACATTCCTGCAACTTTCTTCACTGATTCCTGTGTTCCTATGATCTGCAATGCGGGACGAATCGTGTCACCGTATTTTCTTGTCAGACCGGAGATCATAGCATCTGCTTCACCAACATCCACCATCATGGCGCCGTAATAATTACGTTCGTTCATGATCTTCTTCGCTTCGTACAATGTCAGTCCGCGACGCTTGCGTTTCAGGAATAGTAATTCACCGAAATGATTTCTCTTTTCATCTTCTACACGCGGATCGATGATCGGTGTATCACCCAGATCAAGATTATTTTCTTCGATCAACCTGCGGATCTTCTCTTTGTTACCAAGCAAAATAGGTTTTGCAATTCCTTCATCGCGCACGATCTGTGCAGCTTTCAGAATTTTATAGGTATCAGCTTCCGTAAATACAATTCGTTGAGGATGTTGCTTTGCTTTGCTTGTAACTACACGAATAAGTTTGTTATCTAACCCTAATCGTTTGCGCAATTCATCGCTGTAATTATTCCAGTTAGTGATCGGTGCCTGAGCTACTCCTGATTCCATTGCAGCTTTTGCAACGGCAGGTGCAACAGTTGTGATCAATCGTGGATCCAGTGGTTTTGGAATAATGTAATCAGTTCCGAAGGTGATGTTCTTTGCATTATATGCAAGATTCACAATTTCAGGAACAGGTTCTTTTGCGAGTTCTGCAATTGCACGAACTGCGGCAAGCTTCATCGCTTCATTGATCTGTGTTGCACGCACATCAAGTGCTCCACGGAAAATAAAAGGAAATCCTAAAACATTATTTACCTGATTAGGAAAATCAGAACGTCCTGTGGCTATGATAATATCTTCACGCGAATCCCGGGCTTCATTATAAGTGATCTCCGGATCAGGATTTGCTAATGCAAATACGATCGCTTTTTTTGCCATCGACTGTACCATTTCTTTTGATACAATATTTCCTTTTGAAAGACCAAGAAAAACATCTGCACCTTTCATTGCTTCATCAAGTGTATGCAGATCGCGTTTAGTGGCAAATATTTTTTTGTTCTCATCAAGATCAGCTCTGTCTGCACGGATCACACCAGTACTGTCAAGCATGACAATATTTTCCTGTTTAGCACCAAGCGATATGTATAATTTTGCACATGAGATAGCAGACGCTCCGGCACCACTGACAACAATAAGAACTTCATCAATTTTTTTTCTTGCCAGTTCAAGTGCATTTAGTAATGCAGCAGCAGAAATGATGGCTGTTCCATGCTGATCATCGTGCATGATAGGAATTTTCAATTCGTTCTTAAGACGTTTTTCGATCTCAAAACATTCCGGAGCCTTTATATCTTCTAAATTGATTCCGCCGAATGTTGGCGAAATTGCTTTAACTGTTGCAACAAATTTGTCTACGTCAGTTTCATTCACTTCAATATCGAATACATCAATGTCAGCAAAGATCTTGAACAGAAGTCCTTTTCCTTCCATGACCGGTTTTGATGCTTCGGGACCGATATTGCCGAGGCCAAGTACAGCAGTTCCATTACTGATCACTGCCACCAGATTTCCTTTGGCTGTGTATTTATATACATCATCGATGTTTGCTGCAATTGCCAGACAAGGATCTGCGACTCCCGGAGAATAAGCTAAAGAAAGATCTCTTTGTGAACTGTATGGCTTAGAGGGAATGACTTCAATTTTACCCGGACGCCCTTGTGAATGATAATCGAGTGCTTCCTGGTTAAGATTTTTTTTGCTCATTATTTTTTTGGGAGAACTTATTTTTGAATTAAGACTAAAAAAGCACCTGAGGTTTCAGGTGCTTCAAAGATTCAGTTATTTTTTTATAAAAGGCAAACTAATTTACCTCATTAATGATGTGCTACAACTAATTTTTTAGTTGATACCGATTTGCCATCATTGATCAAAGAGTAAACATATACTCCTGAAGAAAGTTCTGATGTAGAAAGTAGTACAGTAGCCTGCGTATTTGTAAGGCGATATTCTTTTACAACTGTTCCCAGCATATTATACACGACAAGTTTTCCGTTCTTTAATGCAGGTACAGAATAATTAATATTCGCAAAAGAATTTGCCGGATTAGGAATTGCAGTTGATAAAGATCCTTTTGATACTTCATTGACGCCTGCTGTAAGTACATCGAATGTAATAGATGCTGAGGCTTGATCAGTTGGATTGTTCTGGTCAAAAAACGTGTAGGTAATTGTACTCAAACCTGCTACTCCATTTGGATAAATGTAACTATGGAAGCTATTCATATCGGTTGAACGGCCAGCTACGATCAATGGGTCAGGAGAATTACATACAGTTGTATCATAACACAATGCCCAGCAATAATATGTCTGATGTGCAGGGTTCAATAAACTACGATCACAATTGATCAATACGAACAAGTCATTATTGTTGCTATTTTCAACTTCAAGATGTGCTTCAAGTCTGACATCAGTAGTCAATCCTTGAATCTGAAACTCTCCAGCCGGGATTCCCAGACTCTGAGCATTTGCCCATGAAGCACTGAATATTAAGCAGACAACTAATAGAATTCTAGTAAATTTTTGCATTTTCTTCGTATTTGAATTACAAATATAATGATAAATGAATTCCCTACAACAGTAATTTGAAACAACTGAATCACAAGTTGCTGCGTTTAAAAAGAAATACCTGATTTATCACTATAATGTAATTTTTTTATTTACGGATAGGGAATTGAGTTTTTCAGGAAAATGGATAAATCTGTAAATATTTGGATAAAATCAATTTTTGAAGTATTTCAAATATGAAGATATGTTAAAGTAGTTAGTCAGGCTCTTCTTTATTTAAAAGTGCCTTGTAAATATGTTAATTTTTGCCTTATTTGCATGGTAATTCTCCTGAACAAATTACATTATCAAACAAACCATGAAAAAAATTACTCTAATTCTTGCCATAGTAATGGCCGGCTCTTCTGCATTTGCGCAATCACAGCGTTTAGTGTTATTTGAAGAGTTCACTCAAGCATCTTGCCCACCATGCGCAACAACAAATCCGGGCTTGAATGCAATGTTGGATGCACATCCTTCAGAAGTTGTATCTATTAAATATCAAACTGACTGGCCAGGAAATGATGTTATGAATGTTCATAATCCATCGGAAGTCCAGACTCGTGTTTCTTATTACGGTGTAACAGGTGTTCCTGATGGTGAAATGGATGGTGGATTAGGTTTTTCCGGTCAACCAATCACGATGACTTATGCTGATGTTGCTAATCGTTATTCTGAAACATCACCTTTAACAATCGATGTTCAGTTTACTTTATCGCCAGGTCAAGACAGTATCTACGGTTATGCTATGATCCGTTGTACAGAAGGATTTACAGGCGGCTTGAATAAAGCGCATATGGTAGTTATCGAAAGAAATATCTATTTCACAAATTCCAATCCTCCTGGAAACAATGGTGAACGCGAGTTTGAAGGTGTAATGAAAAAAATGCTTCCATCTGATCAAGGTACAACTGTTCCTACAACTTGGGCAGTAGGTGATTCATTAGAATTAAATTATGCCTGGAAACTTGCAAACGTTTATGATATCAAACAATTGGCTTTAGTTGTATTTGTACAGAACAACACGACTAAAGAAGTATACCAGGCTGGTTATATGAGACCTAATATCGCTAACAATGCAGGTATTGCTGATATTTCCGGAATCAATGCAGTTTCATGTGATCCGAATATAACTCCGACAGTTATGCTTCACAATTTTGCAAACACTGCTTTAACTTCAGTTGATATCAACTATTATTTAGATACAAATACTCCGGCTGTGTATAACTGGACGGGTTCTCTTGCAGTTGATGCTGAAGTAGCTGTTCCGTTGCCAACGATTACAGCAGGAACCGGAACTCATGTGTTTTATGCTACAACAGAAAATCCAAATGCAAGTGTTGATGAGGATTTGAATAATGATGATGCTAATACTAATGTTACTGTTTACATTTCAAATGTGACAACACCGGTAGCGGCTGATTTTGTTGCTGCGTCTTTCCCTCCTGCAGGTTTTGCAATAGATAATACGGATGGTGATGCTTATCAATGGATCCGTTCTATTTATGGTCACAATGGTGCAGGAAGTGCTAAAATGAGATTCTTCAGCGCAAATGATGGAACAATTGATGATCTATATGCTCCGAAAATGGATTTCTCAAATTCAATATTGGGTGCTCAGTTAACTTTTGAGGTTGCTCATGCTCAGTACAATTCATCTTATATCGATAGAATTCAAGTGAATGTTTCTTCAGATTGCGGAGTTAACTGGACTACTGTTTATGACAAACAAGGTGCAGCTCTTGCAACTACTACTGCAACTACTTCGGAATATAATCAGCCATCAGCCGCACATTGGAGACTTGAAACAGTTTCATTGGATCAATTTGTTGGCTCATCGGAGTTGCTTGTTCAATTCAGAGGTATCAGCGGTTTTGGTAACAATGCTTATTTAGATAATATCAATATTTCTGATGGTACTGTATCTGTTCCTGTTACACTTTTTAATTCAGGTGTTGAGCTTTATCCAAATCCTGCCAGAAATGAAGCATATTTAAATGCAAATCTTGCTAAGGCTTCGGATTTAAAAGTAACATTGTTGAACTCACTAGGTGCAATTGCTAAAACATACACTTTTGACGGAGTAACTAATCAGATCCTTAAACTAGATCTTACAGGTCTTGCTAAAGGTTCTTATATAGTAAATGTTACAAGTGGTGAAGATGTTTTCAATACCCGCTTGAACATTACTGAATAATATTGATATTTGTATAAATGTATTAAAAGGGACTTATTTATTTAGGTCCCTTTTTTATTGCTAAAAATCCTATATTTGACTATGAAAAATATCCTCGCAATCTGTCTATTATTTACTTTCGGTTTTTCTTTTGCTCAGACAACTGAAAATAAAACAACACAAACATTACCGGATGTAGTTGTGAAGTCACTGGCCGGACAAACAACAAATACATCTTCGTTCAGCAATGATGGAAAACCAATGATCATTGATTTTTGGGCGACATGGTGTAAACCGTGTATAGAAGAGCTTAATGCTATAAACGAAGTTTATGCAGACTGGCAAAAAGAAACCGGCGTGAAACTGATAGCAATTTCACTCGACGATGCCAAAACTATGAGCAGAGTTGCTCCATTTGTCAATGGAAGAAGATGGCCTTTTGAAAATTATATTGACGCTAACGGTGATTTCAAAAGAGCTATGAATGTTAATATGCCGCCGCACACTTTCGTCTTAGACGGTAAAGGAAATATTGTATGGCAACATGTCGGATTCATGGAAGGAAATGAAGAAGAATTATTTGAGGTGGTGAAGAAGGTTGCAGCAGGATTGCCTGTTAACTAATAACTAATAACTAACCCGTTGTTCGAAATTATTGCCCCTCGACTTCGCTCGGGGACCGTCTTATAAGTGGTAATGTGTGAATTTTTTGCGAAAAAAATTCACACATATCTGCCCAAAACCCACGGTCCCTGAGCGAAGTCGAAGGGCGAACGTTTTGAATTTCGAACTACGGGTTAACTAATAACTAATAACGATTAACTCTAATTACTAATCTCAAATTACGAATTACAAAAAAATCCTCCACGTGATCAGAAAATATCTACTACTTGCATTTGCATTATTGAGTTCGGTGCAAGGCTATTCACAGGGCTTGCTGAATTCCAACATTCATGGGAATTTTGAATTCAATGGACAATATTATCTGGAAGATAGTTTAATTGGTGCTCCTGATGTTCCTGAAAAATTTCTTAATAACTCTTTTCTAAATTTAAATTATGAATATCAGGATTTTTCTGCAGGCTTGCGCTATGAGAATTACAGAAATCCATTGCTTGGATTTGAACGTGATTACACGGGAAGTGGAATAACATATCGTTTTGTTAATTACAAAAAGGATGGAATTGATGTAACAGTAGGAAATTTCTATGACCAGTTTGGAAGTGGATTGGTTTTCAGATCATATGAAGAACGTGGCCTAGGATTAGATAATGCAATGGAAGGGGTGCGAGTGAAATATACTCCTATAGCAGGATTGTCGATCAAAGGAATAGTAGGTGTTCAGCGGAACTTTTTTACACTTGGAAGAGGAATTGTGAGAGGTCTGGATGCAGACTGGAATCTGAATGAAACTATTTCAAAATTAAAAGAGAAAAAAACAAAATTCATTCTCGGTGGTAGTTTTGTAAGTAAATATGAAGTTGATGATAACAGTGATTATATTCTTCCGGAAAATGTAGCTGCCGGAGCAGGTAGACTTAATATTATATCGGGTAACTGGAATTTCGGAGGTGAATATGCATTCAAAGCAAATGATCCGTCCTATACTAATTCAAGTATTTATTCGCAAGGTTATATTTATAAAACCGGTTCTGCTGCTTTACTTACTGCAACTTATTCTAAACCCGGTTTCGGTTTGAATCTTGGCTTAAAGCGAATCGATAATATGAGTTTCCGCTCTGAACGCGATGCTGCTTTGAATAGTCTGATGATAAATTATCTGCCGGCAATGACCAAACAGCACACAAATATTCTTGCCGCCTTTTATCCGTATGCAACACAACCGAATGGAGAAGTTGGTTTTCAGGGTGAGTTTTTTTTCCATATAAAAGAGGGTAAATTTCTTGGTGGCTCAAGAGGAGCTGATGTAACTGTGAATTATTCGCGTGCTCAAAGTATTGATAGAAAACCAACTGTTGATCTTACTGAGGGTTATACTTCTGAATTTTTCGCAATTGGTGATGAGGTCTATTTTGAAGATGTTAATGTGGAATACAATACCAAGATCAAAAAAAATCTCCGGATGATCTTATCTTATGTCTACATAAACTATAATGAAAGTGTAATTACCGGAGTTACGGGGAAAGGGCATGTTTATGCTCATGTAGGGATAGCGGAATTCAACTGGAAGATTGATGCTAAACATAATCTTCGCACAGAATTTCAACATCTTCTTACCGATCAGGATAAGAAGAATTGGGCATTGTTACTTGCCGAATATAGTATATCTCCACATTGGTTCTTTGCGGGATTCAGTGAGTATAATTATGGTAACAGTGATAAAGATAACCGTATCAATTATTATAACGCTTCTGTAGGTTATACCAATAAAGCAAATCGTATTTCGTTAGGTTACGGTCGTCAACGTGCAGGAATTTTTTGTGTTGGCGGTGTCTGCCGGACTGTACCTGCCTCTAATGGTTTAAGTATTTCAATAACAAGCAGCTTCTGATAAGATGAAAAAAATTAAAAAATATTTACCGGCAATACTCCTCGTGGTTTCAATAGTTTCTTGCGATAAAATTGACGGCCCAAGGTTGGAAGAAGATAATTCAGGAATAAGTATTGGCGACAATGCAGTTGTAATTGAAGGTGACACTCTAGTTGTTGCTGATGATTTATCTCCTGCTGTTCAGAGAGTAATGATTGAAGAATTCACCGGCCACCTTTGTGGAAGTTGCCCTCCGGCAGCAATCATTTTGAATGATTCTTTGCGTGCTCTTTTTGGCGATAAGCTTGTAGTAGTTAGCGTGCATTCGGGCCACTTTGCTGATGTTTGTCCGGGCGGATTGGACTGCGGCGGTACGCCTTCAGGATCATTTGGTGATGATTACACTTCCGGTGTCGGGAATGCAATTCATGATGAATTCGGTTTCATTTCTTATCCAATGGCAATGATCAATCGTGTAGATTATCCAACCGGAACTCACAAGAAAACTTCTTTATCATGGAAAGGATTTGCACAAACAGAACTGAATGCATTACCAAAAGCACGAATGAATTCTGAAATAGTATATGATTCAACATCACGTGAAGTAAAAGCAGCAGTCAGAGTTGAAATGCTTTCTACTTATACCGGAAACTTAAAATTGCAGATGGTGATAGTTGAAGATAGTATTATCGGATGGCAACAATGGTATAATCATACACCTCAATTTGTGCCGGACTATTTATTCCATGATGTTTTAAGATCATCAATGAATGGCGATTTTGGTGAACCAATAAATGCAGATGCATCAATTGATTCAGGAACAAAATTCATTAAAGGATACTTTAGCACCTTGGATGCTGCGTGGAATGCAGATCATTGTAAGTTGGTGGCATACATTTATGATGTAGATACCTATAAAGTTGTTCAGGTCATCGAAAAAGAAATTGTCGAATAAAGAATGTATAAAAGGTTTTTATTTTTATTTCTGATTGTTTTTCCTTGCCTTCTTTCTGCACAAGGATTCAAAGCGGGTTTGCGTGTAGGTGTTGTCGGGTCTCAAGTCGATGGCGATACTTATGAAGGATTTAACAAAGCCGGGATCACTGCCGGATTATTTGTCAATAGAAAGCTTTCTGACCTGTCTTCTCTTCAACTTGAAATGAATTACATTCAAAAGGGAAGCCGTAAACCGCTTGATGATAATAACACTTATTACCTGATGCGTGTCACTTACATTGAAGTGCCTGTACTGTTGCAATGGCACGCCGGTCAACTGATCGACATTTTTGCCGGACCTTCATTTGGTGTACTCCTTAATTCTCATGAGGAAACTCATTTCGGTGAATTTAAAGGTCCTGACTTTGAAAAAAATGAAATTGCCGCCCGGATTGGAATTTCTTACAAACTTTCCGAAAAGTGGAGTGTCGACGGGCGTTATTCAAGTTCCATTACTACTATCCGTCCTTCGCCTGCTGCATATACTCCGTTTTTTGAAAAAGGTCAGTACAATAGGTTGATAGAGATTGGACTTTCTGTAATATTTTAGAGGGATTAAAGGGTTTAAATTGTTTCGTAATTTTCAGGTTACCGGATCAATGTCCAGTATTTCTTTGTTGAATAGTTGACCTCTGCTGTCATACCGGCGGTGTACGAGTGGTCAAAGTTTTTTTATATCTTCGCTATCCCGCTAAATGCGGTACAATTTACTATGAAACGATCTGATTTTTCCTTAAGCGACAGCCCGGCCATCGACCAGGTCGGAGTTGAAGAGCGGATTTCGCGATTTACGAAGCGAAGTATAAAAAAGGAGTCTAAGCAGATTGCCTTGAAAATGGCACTCAGCATGGTCGATCTTACTACTCTTGAAGCAAAAGATACACCCGGAAAGGTGAAACAACTTTGTACAAAAGCAATGTATCCGCATGCGTCATTTCCTGATGTTCCTTCGGTAGCGGCAGTTTGTGTTTATCCTAATTTAGTAAAAGTTGCTAAAACAGCATTGCAAGGATCTAATGTAAAAGTTGCCGCAGTTGCAACTGCTTTTCCCAGCGGTATGTCGACTCGAAAGGTAAAGCTGGAAGAAACAAAGTGGGCTGTAGGTGAAGGCGCTGATGAGATCGATATGGTTATTTCCCGCGGACATTTTCTTGCCGGTGAATATGGATTTGTATATGATGAAATAGCAGCTGTAAAAGAAGCATGTGGTAATGCACATCTGAAAGTAATTCTTGAAACCGGTGAATTAAGCACACTTGATAATGTGAGACGCGCATCTGATCTTGCAATGCATGCAGGAGCTGATTTCATCAAAACTTCTACAGGGAAAATTCAACCTGCAGCAACATTGCCGGTAACATTGGTAATGCTTGAAGCTATTCGTGATTTTTATTATGAAACAGGAAAGCAGATCGGAATGAAACCTGCAGGTGGAATTGCAACTGCTAAACTTGCATTTCAATATCTGGTTGTTCTGCGCGAAACACTCGGTAACGACTGGATGAATGCTGATATGTTCCGGTTCGGTGCCAGCGCTCTTGCTAATGATCTGCTCATGCAAATCGTTAAAGAAAAAACAGGAGTCTATCAGAGCATCGATTATTTTTCAAAAGATTAATTTTATTTGGGGACCAGGTTCCTGTTATATTAATAAGAATGGCTAAAAAGCAAACCAAAAAAACAGCAGCGATCAAATTTGATACTGACTGGAAATACGCACCATCACCGGAAAGTCAGGATCATATTCGACTTGAAGAAAAATATGACTTATTCATCGATGGAAAATTTACACCACCGTCTTCGGGAAAATATTTCGAAACGATCAATCCTGCCAATGAAAAAAAACTGGCAATGGTGGCCGATGCAAATGAGAAGGATGTAAATAAAGCTGTAAGCGCAGCCAGAAATTCTTACGATAAATACTGGAGTAAATTACCTGCTAAAGAACGCGGAAAATATATTTACCGGATTGCCCGTATAATGCAGGAACGCGCACGTGAACTTGCTGTCATTGAAACAATGGATGGCGGAAAAGCGATCAGGGAATCAAGAGATATTGATGTGCCATTAGCAGCATCACATTTTTTCTATTATGCAGGTTGGGCTGATAAAGTGAAATATGCTGTGCCCGGAGCAAATGCAAAAGCATTGGGAGTTGCGGGACAGATCATTCCATGGAATTTTCCACTACTAATGGCTGCGTGGAAAATAGCGCCGGCATTAGCTGCAGGAAATACTGTTGTACTTAAGCCTGCTGAAACAACACCATTGACTGCATTAAAACTTGCAGAAATAATACGCGATGCAGATCTGCCACCCGGTGTTGTAAATATAATTACAGGCGCAGGCGCAACCGGCGCTGCTTTGGTTAATCATCCTGATGTGAATAAAATTGCTTTTACAGGAAGTACCGGTGTCGGTAAGATGATACAGAAATCAATTGCAGGAACAAATAAAAAATATACACTCGAACTCGGTGGTAAAGCGGCAAATATAATTTTTGAAGATGCACCGATCGATCAGGCTGTTGAAGGAATTATAAACGGAATTTTCTTCAATCAAGGCCATGTATGTTGCGCAGGTTCCAGGTTGTTTATTCAGGAAAGTATTGCTGCAAAAGTAATACGTAAACTGAAAGACAGAATGGAAACTCTTATCGTCGGCGATCCTTTGGATAAAAACACAGATGTTGGTGCAATCAATTCAAAGATGCAGTCTGAAAAAATAAAGAACTATCTGAAGATCGGTGTCAATGAAGGTGGTGAAATGCATCAGTCTTCCTGTACACTTCCTTCAAAAGGTTTCTGGTGTAAGCCAACTATTTTTACAAATGTTTCTCAGTCGTCAAGAATTGTACAGGAGGAAATTTTCGGACCTGTTCTGGCAATTCAAACTTTCAGAACAATTGAAGAAGTAATAGAAAAAGCAAATAACATTCCTTATGGCTTAAGTGCAGGGGTATGGACAGATAAAGGATCAAAGATCTTCAAGGTTACCGGTGCTTTACGTGCTGGAGTTGTATGGGCAAATACATATAACAAATTTGACCCGACTTCACCATTTGGAGGTTATAAAGAAAGTGGTGTAGGCCGTGAAGGCGGATTGCATGGATTAATGCCTTATCTAGAAGTTGAACACAATTAATTGCAACGTTATTAAAACGGAATAAAATGGATCAGATAGAAAAAAATAAAGTCGACATCATTAATGGCACTTCGGCCAATGGACAATCCGGAAAAGGAAAACGTCTTGATGTAATGAAGACTTATAAATTATATATCGATGGTAAGTTTCCAAGAACGGAATCGGGCCGGTATTATATTTTAAAAGACAGCAAGGGAGAGCAACTCGCAAATATTTGTCAGGGCTCCCGCAAAGATTTCAGAGAAGCTGTGGTTGCTGCTAGAAAAGCGCAACCGGGCTGGGCTTCAAAATCTGCATATAACAAAGGGCAGATTCTTTACCGGATCGCAGAAATGCTGGAAGGCAGAAAATCTCAGTTCATAGAAGAGTTAATGTTGCAGGGAAGTTCGCAGGCAAAAGCAGAAAAAGAAGTTGAATTGTCAATAGATCGTTTAGTGTATTATGCAGGCTGGAGCGACAAGTATCAGCAAGTATTCAGTGCTGTGAATCCAGTTGATTCATCGCATTTCAATTTTTCAATGGCTGAGCCAATGGGAATCGTTTCTGCTTTGTCTTCGGAAAATTATGGTTTGATCGGTTTGGTTTCTTTGATCGCACCTGCAATTGTTGGTGGGAATACAGTTATCATTCTTGCATCTTCAGAAAAACCATTGTGCGCTGTTACGTTTGGCGAAGTGATCAACTCATCAGATGTTCCCGGTGGTGTGGTAAATATTTTAACAGGATATCGTTCTGAACTTCTAACACATTTTGCAAATCACATGGATGTGAATGCAATCATGTATTCAGGAAATAGCCAGGAAGAAATTTCAAAAATAAAAGAACTGGCATCATTAAATGTTAAACGCGCATTGATTTATAGTAACATTGATGATATGAATGAGAGTACTCATAATGGTTATCGGATCATGGATGTTCAGGAAACGAAAACAACATGGCATCCGATCGGTCAATGATTTTTTAAAAAATGACTGAAAATATTTTTCCGGTAAATTCAACAGTTAATTCTGATGTTCGTGAAAAGACTTATAATCAAAAGGCTGTTCTCATCTGGCTAACCGGACTCAGTGGCTCCGGAAAAACAACAATAGGGAAAGAAGCAGAAAAGAAATTGATCGAGGCCGGTTATCATGCTTGCTTACTGGATGGAGATTCTTTGCGTTCAGGTCTGAATAAAGATCTTGGGTTTACTATTGAAGACAGAAATGAAAATATTAGAAGAGCAGGAGAAGTTTGCAAGCTGATGACAGAAGCGGGGTTGATTGTTATTACAACTTTTATTTCGCCCTTACGTTCTCAAAGAGATTCAATCAGGTCTGAATATGATCAGAATAGATTTATAGAAGTCTTTATTGATACACCGTTACAGATTTGTGAAGAAAGAGATGTAAAAGGATTGTACAAAAAAGCCAGAGCCGGAGAATTAAAAAATTTCACCGGTATAGATTCACCGTATGAAGTACCTTTAAATGCGGAATTAATTATCAAAACAGAAGGGTCATCGGAAAACGAATCTGCTCAGAAGCTGATTGATTTTGTCATGAAGTTTATAAGAGTTTAATCATCACAATATGTTTAGTTATAATCTTGACCATTTAAAAGAACTGGAATCCGAAAGTATTTTCATACTGCGTGAAGTTGCTGCGCAATTTGAAAAACCGGTACTGCTTTTCAGCGGAGGTAAAGATTCTATTGTTGCTTCTTATCTGGCGCAAAAAGCATTTTATCCTGCGAAAATTCCTTTTACACTTTTGCATATTGATACAGGTCATAATTTTCCTGAAACAATTAAATTTCGTGATGAATGGGTAAACCAGATCGGAGCAAAATTAACTGTTCGCTCTGTTCAGTCAAGTATTGATACAGGTCGGGCTCATGAAGAAACCGGACCACATGCCAGCAGAAATCTTTTACAGACGGTAACTCTATTAGATGCAATTGAAGAATTAAAATTTGACGCGGCAATTGGTGGTGCAAGAAGAGATGAAGAGAAAGCGCGTGCAAAGGAAAGATTTTTCTCCCATCGTGATGAATTCGGGCAGTGGGAACCAAAAAATCAGCGCCCGGAATTATGGAATCTGTTTAACGGACGAAAAAAAATGGGCGAACATTTCCGCGTATTTCCTCTAAGTAACTGGACCGAATTGGATGTGTGGGCGTATATTGAAAGAAATAAAATTTCATTACCGTCTCTTTATTTTTCACACAAAAGAAATGTATTTGAAAGAAACGGTGTGGTCTATGGATATTCTGAGTTTATGAAATTGCTTCCTGAAGAAAAAGTTTCTGAAATGCTGGTTCGATTCAGAACTATTGGTGATATGACCTGTACCGGCGCTACTGTCAGTACTGCGTCGAACATTAAAGAGATTATTGATGAATTGCTTATTTCCAGAGTAACAGAAAGGGGATCTAGAATTGATGATCAACGATCTGAGAATGCGATGGAGGAGAGGAAGAAGAGGGGGTATTTTTAGATATTTAACAATAGTGAACAATGATATGAATTGGAATAAATAAATAAATAAATAAATGAAGTGAAATGAAGTAAAATGAAGTGAAGTGAAGTGAAGTGAAGTGAAGTGAAATGAAGTATGTGGTGCTCCTTACCACTTACTGATTACAAATGACGAACGACGATAAACGAACAACTAAAAACGAATGCCCAACAAAATAGAGAAAGAACTCTTGCGATTTACAACTTGTGGAAGTGTTGACGATGGGAAAAGTACACTCATTGGAAGGCTGCTTCTTGATACAAAGAATATCTTCGATGATCAGCTTCTTGCTTTGAGATCTTCAAGTGAAAGAAAAGGGCTGGATGAAATTGATCTTTCACTTTTGACAGATGGATTAAAAGCTGAACGTGAACAAGGAATTACTATCGATGTTGCATACAGATATTTTTCAACTCCGAAAAGAAAATTCATAATTGCCGATACACCGGGACATATTCAGTATACACGGAATATGGTTACCGGAGCATCAACAGCAAACCTGGCGCTGATTCTTATTGATGCGAGAAAAGGAATGGTAGAACAAACACGTCGTCATTCTTTCATTGCAAGTTTGCTTGGGATTCCGCATATGGTTGTTTGTATCAATAAAATGGATCTCGTTGGTTTCGATCAATCGGTATATGAGAGGATAGTAGATGAATTCAGAATGTTTGCATCAAGACTCGATGTTCAGGATATTCAGTTTATACCAATCAGTGCAAAGCTGGGAGATAATGTAGTTCACCGTTCTAATGAAATGAGTTGGTATGAAGGAAGTACTTTGATGTTTCATCTGGAGAATGTGCATATTAGTGGAGATCTCAATCATATTGATTGCCGGTTTCCTGTGCAGAATGTTATCCGTCCTCAGGACGATAAATTCCATGATTACCGTGCCTATGCCGGGAGAATTGCCGGTGGGGTTTTCCGTGAAGGTGATAGAGTAATGGTTATGCCATCGGGTTTCACTACGTCTATCAAAGCAATTAACAGCCCTGAAGGAGTGGTAAAGGAAGCTTTCGCGCCTATGTCTGTGTCATTGCAACTTGAGGATGAAATTGATATAAGCAGAGGTGATATGATAGTCAGAGAAAACAATTCACCACAGAATAGCCAGGATATTGATTTAATGATTTGCTGGTTAAATGAGAAAAAACTTGTCGAAGGTGGAATGTATATAGTCAAACACACTACCCGTGAAGTACGTTGTATGGTAAAGGAAATACTTTACAAAATTGATATCAGTCAGCTACGACGAATAGAAAATGAAAAGGAGTTCGGTGCAAATGATATAGGAAGAGTAATTTTAAGAACAACTCAGCCGTTGTTTTTTGACAGCTATAGACGGAACAGAAACACAGGAAGTCTGATTCTTATAGATGAAAATACCAATGAAACTGTAGGTGCCGGAATGATAGTTTAATTGTCTGGATGTAAACCAAAATTTATAAAAATTTTTAACGTAAAAAAAGATGTCAAAAGAACTGCTTATTTCAGCAATTAAAGTTTCGGTGGAGGCAGGAAAGAAGATCCTGGAAATTTATGATACCGCTTTTTCTGTCGAACTAAAAGATGATGAATCGCCACTCACGGCTGCCGATAAAGCATCACATGAGATAATAAGTTCAGAGCTCTTAAAGTGGGGCTTTCCAATTTTGTCTGAAGAAGGAAAAGCAATTTCTTATGATGACAGAAAAAAATGGGAAAACTATTGGCTGGTCGATCCTTTGGATGGAACGAAAGAATTTATTAAACGCAATGGAGAGTTTACGGTAAATATAGCTTTCATGATTGGTAACAGTCCTTTGTTTGGAATTATTTATTCGCCTGTTTTGGGTACTGTTTGTGCAGGATTCAATAATGTCGTCTACTCACTTTCTAAAGCTGATGTTGATGGACTATCAGTTGAGAGCCTGCATCAATATGAATTGCATCCCGCAGAAAATTCTTCTTCCGATGAAATTAAAGTGGTTGCGAGCCGTTCTCATTTATCAGCAGAGACAGAAAAGTATATTTCAATGTTGAACCTCAATGGTGCAAAGATATCGATGGTAAATGCCGGGAGTGCTCTTAAATTTTGCTTACTTGCAGAAGGAAAAGCAACAGTCTATCCACGTTTCGCTCCTACAATGGAGTGGGATACTGCAGCCGGACATGCTATCCTCAAAGCATGCGGAAAGAATATCATGCTTTATCCTTCTAATACTGAAATGAAATATAACAAACCTTCACTGGTGAATGATTGGTTCATTGCTCGATAATTTTAAAAATGCCTTGTCTCGTTTCAAGCATGATAAGGATTACAACGAACTGATTCGTACAAGTTTTCTTGCATTAATGGTAAGGATGATCGGTGTGTCTACAGGTTTTTTTGTAACACTACTTACATCTCGTTTTTTTGGTGCCGATGCTCTCGGACTAGTTTCTATTTGCATTGCAATTTTAAGTTTTGCATCTGTATTCGGTAAATTAGGTCTTGATGTCGCACTCATGAAGTATGTCGCCGAATTTGCAGGAAAGAATGATTATGTATCAATCAAATCTGTGTATGTCTCAGCGTTGAAAGTAATTTTGCCTGTATCTTTTTTGATTTCACTGATACTTTATTTTATGTCCGGATACTTTGCAGAAAGCATTTTACATAAGCCGTACCTGGTTGAGCTTCTTAAAGTGAATGCATGGTTAACTTTACCACTTGTTCTGATCCTGGTTAATTCGGAATGCATTCGTGGGTTAAAAAAAATCAGAGCATATACTTTTTTTCAAACGGTTTCGGTGTCACTGCTTGCAATGTGTTTATTGCTTATATTTTCTTTCATCAATACAGCACGTGAGATTCCTACATATATTCAGTTCTTAAGTATTGCCATGACCGGCATTCTTAGTTTGCTGATGTGGTTTTACTACAGCAGGTTTTTCAAGGAAACTTCGAAGAAAGTTTTTCCTGTCATCACATTGATGCGAACTTCTTCGTCAATGTTTTTCACAACATTAATGCAACTGATCATGTCATGGGCGGGAACATTGATTCTTGCTGCTTACAATTCAGAGGCAGATGTCGGGGTATATAATGCGCTTATCCGGATCTCTGCATTTACTAATATTACCATTCTTGCCATTAACAGTCTGGCAATGCCACGTTTTGCCGAAGCATTTGCATTAGGGAAACTGGATTCTTTAAAATCTCATGCAAAGGAAGTTTCACGTCTGATCTTTATAACTTCGATTCCGGCATTTATTTTACTCTTCTTTTTCCCGGAATGGATCCTGTCTATTTTTGGAAAGGAATTTCCGGGTAACGAAACTGCTCTGTATGTCCTGTTGGCCGGACAGTTCATTGTTGCGTTTACCGGATTGCCTTCTCAGATCCTTAATATGACGGGGAGACAGCATATTCTAAGAAATATTGCTGTATTCTCAGCAATAGTAAATGTATTGGCATGTATTATTCTCGTTCCAAAATATGGAATAATGGGAACTTGTATTGCACAGTTCATGGGAATTTTTGCCTGGAATTTTTTGTCGGTGCTTTCAGTCAAAAAGCAGTTTGGATTCTTTACATTCTTCAATCCTTTCAGTAAATAGGGGTTGAAAAGCCAATTGAATTGAGTGAAATTATTGGCGAAACAGTTGAGCATCTTTCGTATTTTCGTAACATCAGAATTATACATGTTCACTGAAAATAATAGACCCGCTCAATTACATCCGCTTCTGGCGTATACCTTGCTCTTCCTGGTCTATACTTCCACGTTCAGGATCTTTGCAACTTTGCCGCTTGAAACCTTACATCAGACTCTTTCAACTTTAGCAATAATACTACTAACCACGTACTATTTATTCAGTTTGTTTCTGAATTTTAAAAACAGCAGAATCAGCAAACTTGATGTCTTAATGTGGATGTTTATTCTTGTTAATTTCCTTGCAGCATTCAAAGGTCATGAGGTTTTCGGTCAGCCTTATTATTATGGGATCATGGCACAGCGATCCGTATTACTTTCCATAAGCGGGATATTAATAGTTTCATTGTTGAACAAAGGAATGATTACGATCAGACAAGTTGAAAGATCATTTTTGTTTATTTCGCTCGCATTATTATTTGTCTTCTATTTCTTTTTCTTATTTGTGAATCCGGTTAAATTCAATGATGCTGAATTCGTTGCTTATTCTCCGATTCGCGGATATCGGTATAGATTTCAATTTGCATTGGTGATCATGTTGCTGTTCTATTCTCTTTTCAAAGTTTCACATGAACAGAAAAACAGGTTTATAATAATTGCTCTGCTGATCCTATTCTATCTGATCTATTTCCTTCAGTCAAGAACGACATTGGTTGTGTTGGCCATTACCATCCTGATTTATTTTATAAGAAACTTCTCATTGAAAGAAAAACTTAAGAATACCCTTTTGTATGGAGGAATAGGTTTAATTTTCATAACAATTCTTTTTACTTTGGGATATACTTCACTATTCGATAAGTATCAGGTCTTGTATCAGAATGTGTTCAATGTGTTCCAGGGCGAATCTCCCGATGAAGCATCTTCTGCAGTGCGGTTCATGGAATTTAATACCGCATTGGAATACATCAAGAAAAATCCAATTCTTGGAAATGGATTTATTTCTAATCAGTGGAATGGTGGCTGGCATGATATACTTGGATATTTTTATCCTGTCGACATTGGAATATTAGGAAACGTCTTTGTGTTTGGAATTTTGGGCACTATCCTGATCTATCTCCCTTATTATTTTTCTCTTACTATGTCGCGCGAAGTGAAATCAAATCATGTATTTTATAAGACTTGTGAATACATGTTGCTCTTTTTCTTTCTTTGTATGTTCTTCTCAGCAGTGAATATCAGGGATTCAAGTAGTATAATGTTTCTGGTCTGTCTGCTATATTATTTCAGGTACTTTTATGATGAAAACCGGATGGAAAGTGAAACGATAAAACCAATCAATGCATGAGAAACCCGCAATTTATTGTTGCCGGAACAGCACGGGCCGGTACAACGTCACTTAACTCTTATCTTATTCAGCATCCGGAAATATTTTTGCCTATTGTAAAGGAACCGTGTTTCTTTACTTTTGCAGGTGAAAAAATTGATTACAAAAATGGAAAATTTGCTTTTGCATTGACAGACATTGATGATTATTCAAAACTGTATAAGAAGGCACAGCAGTCCCAGATCACAGGTGATATTTCTACGCCTTATTTGTATTTGCATGAGAAAACTATTCGGAATATAAAAAGATTTCACGACGACCCGGAAAGTATAAAGGTGATTATTGTATTGAGAGATCCTGTCGATAGAGCTTATTCGCAATATCTATGGCGCGTCCGGGATGGAAGGGAAGAGTTGTCGTTTGAAGAAGCAATTGCAGCTGAATCAGAACGCATGAAACAAAATTATAGTTTTGACTATTTTTATATTGACAGAGGAAATTATTATGAGCAGGTAAAGGCGTATATAGAGAATTTTAAAAATGTGAAAATATTATTGTTCGAAGATCTTAAAAACAATACAAAGGAAACTCTTGCTGATATTTGCAAATTCCTTGGTGTTGATAGCGAATTTGAGTTCGTTAAAAGAACTGAGCAAAACTCTTCTTTCATGCCAAAATCTACACTGTTGAATCGGCTACTGACTATAGAAAGTAAAACTAAATTTAAATTTCTGAGCAGAATTCCTGAGTCTGTGAAAACAACAATAAAAGAACAATTCATGAGGCTTAATTCAAAAAATGAAAAAAATCCTTTAATGAATGAAAGCACAAGAAAACGTCTCAAAACTTTTTATAAGGATGACCTGTTGAAATTGCAGAAACTAATTGCACGTGATTTGTCTTCCTGGATGTAATTATATGAGTCAGAAATTAGAATCATCCCAAAAACACACTGTTTGTATAATTGATCCTGTTGGTAGAAAAGCAGGATTGGATCATTACAACGATTCTTTAGCTGCAAATTTGAATAAGCTGGGAATAAAAACAATTGTTTATAGCAATTATCAATCGGAATATTCTGTAAAAAAATTTCCTTTTAATTTTTCAAATTCGCCATTGTTTCTTCCTGGAATATTATATTCTTTTTATAGCGCATTTAAAAAAGTGAAAGTAGATAGGCCGGACTTTGTAATTTTGCATTTGTTTAAACCGTCAGATTTGCTTATTTGGTTTTCACGAAAACTAAATTCTATAAATGTCAGATTGATTTTTATAGTACATGATGTCGAAAGTCTGATTTCTGAAAGGGATGATGAATCCCAAATGAGAGAACTGATGACTATGGCAGAGCATATTGTTGTTCATAACCAATATTCCGGTGATGAGCTTACAAGGAAATATGAAATGACAGCAGGAAAAGTAGATATTATTCCTCATGGCGATTATCTGGATCTTCCATCTGATATTTCAAAGAATGAAGCGAGAAATAAACTGGGGTTAAAAACTGACGCGCCAATCATACTTTTTTTTGGAATGATAAAGCCTACAAAAGGTCTTGATGTATTGTTGAAAGCAATGCAGGATGTGGATGCCGAGCTGATCGTCGCAGGAAGGATGAGAATGAATTCTGTTTCTGATTATTCGACCTGGACAGATAAATTAACAGCTGAAGGAAAATTGGTAACTGATATCGGATATATTTCGAATGAAAGACGAGACCTGTATTTTAAAGCGGCAGATGTGATCGTTCTTCCTTACAGAAAAATTTATCAGAGCGGAGTATTGATCATGGCTCTTAGTTATCAATTACCTGTTTTAGCAAGTGATCTGATTCCTAACAAAGATTTTGTAAAGGATTTTAATGCTATTGAATTTTTTAAATGTGGTGACCATAGAGAATTAAGTGAAAAATTAAATCAATTACTTTCTGATCCGGCCAGATTGCAGTTCCTTAAAGAAAATGGCTTAGCATTAATAAAGAAAAATCATAATTGGGAGTTAATATCGAAATTATTCAATAAAATCATTTGCCGATGAAAATTGCAATAATAGGTTCGAAAGGTATTCCTGCAAATTATGGGGGATTTGAAACATTTGCTTTTCATTTGGCTAAATCTCTTTCTGTCAGACATGAAATAACTGTTGTAAATGAAAAGGAAAATGCCGCTTCCGGTTTTGATTTTCCGGTAAAAATTATCCATTCGGATTTTATGAAAAGCAAGAACCCATTGAAATATTACAAGCAATCTTTGGAACTTGTAAGTGATTCAAACGATATTGTTCTTGTCTGTGGTGTTGGCGGATCATTATTTTATCCTAAATTCAGAAGTAAAATTATTTGCATTACTAATGTGGATGGTGTTGAACATCGTAGAGGGAAATATACTTTTTTGCAACGATGGCTGGTGTATCTTCTCCAGTATACAGCAACACTTTTCAGTAAACATATTGTTGCTGATTCAAATGAAATCAGGAAATACTGGAAAAATCGATTCGGGATCTCAGAGAATAAAATATCATCTATTGCTTATGGAGCAAAAGTGCCCTTGAGCTTTGATGATTCTGTTTTGTTAAAGTTTGGCCTATCAAAGGATGCCTATTTTCTTGTTGTTGCAAGATTGGTTCCGGAAAACAATCTTGAATTGATATTAAAGGCCTTTTCAAAATATAAAGGTGAAAAACGATTGGTAATAGTAGGTAGTACGGATGATAATCCTTTTGCAAGGAAAATTTCAATTGTTAATGATGAACGGATTGTATTTACAGGTGGTATTTATCAGAAAAATAAACTGGACAGTTTGAGGAAGAACTCTTTTGCTTACATTCATGGGCATAGTGTTGGGGGAACAAATCCGGCACTGTTAGAAGCAATGGCTGCAAAATGTATATGTATCTGCCACGACAATGTTTTCAACCGTGAAGTGGCCGGAAATGAGCAAAACTATTTTGCTGATGAAAAACAATTGCTGAAATTGTTGAATGGATTGGAAGAGTCCGGTAATTCGGGAATGCAATTTAGAGAATTGTCATATGATAGAGTTTTAACATTTTATTCCTGGGAAAAAATTTCTTTGCAGTACGAAGCTTTATTTAAGTCTCTAATTTTAGAAAACAAAAAATGAGATTTATCAGGAGCGATCTTTCGCAAATTAATGAACTTGCAGAACTAGCCAGATCTACATATGATAAGGGTGAAATTATTAATGTAAAATATTTAAATTGGGAATATAATTCCAATCCTGATGGAAAGGCGCTTGTATTTTTAGCAAATGAAGAGAGTAAAATTGTTTCTCAGTACGTGGTTGTGCCTAGAAAATATTCTATAGGAAATGAAATCATAAATGCTTCTCTTTCTTTGAATACTATTACCCATCCCGCTCATCGTGGCAAAGGGTACTTCACGAAATTGGCTGAGCTTACTTATTCTGATTGTAAAAAACTTAATATTGATTTTACAATTGGTTTTCCAAATAAGAATTCCGTTTCAGGATTTATCAATAAACTTAAGTTTTCAGGAATTGGTGAATTGCCTTTAATGCTGAAAGTGGTTAATCCATTCAGAGCACTGTATTCGTTTTTATTCAACAGCAAAGTAAGAGATGAATATACTTATGAATTTAATATTGATCTCCCGAAAGTGTCTTTGCTGAATTTAAATTCTGATTTGCACAAATACAATTATTTCTGGAGTGAATTCAAAAAACGGAATGTTTACACTACTGATCGTTCAGCAGAATTCATGCGTTGGCGCTATATCGATATACCGATTAGAAAATATCAACTCTTTAAAATTGAAAAGAATGGTACGATTGAAACGGTTTTAATTTTAAGATCAAAAAATATTTTCGGTGTAAATTGTGGAATCATCGTTGATCTGCTTACTTTAAAAGGAAATACGGAGATAGGGCAATTAATAGATCAGCTTCAGAAGAATAAACTTGACCTGATAATTTCATCTGTTCCTTTAGATACACCGGAGGCGCAGTGCCTGAAATCAGCCGGTTTTTTTAAAGTGCCGAAATTATTTATGTTGAAAAAGCTGAATGTTGTTTTGCGGATTCATTCAAATAATATTTCAAGTTCAATTACTGATTTTAAAAAGTGGTTTCTTACCTTTGGCGACTACGATATTTTTTGATGAACATTCTAACATTTGATCTGGAAGATTGGTTTCATATTCTTGATTTCAAGGATACAGCATATCCTGCTCAGTGGTTGAACTTTGAAAGCAGGGTGGAAGCGAACACTGAGAGAATTCTTCAGTTATTAGAGAAAAAAAAATTAACTGCAACTTTTTTTTGCCTCGGCTGGATTGCAGAAAAATATCCGGCTTTGGTACGCAAAATTTCAGTGAAGCATGAAATTGCTTGCCATTCTATGAACCATCAGCTACTTTATTTGAATAACAAGGCAGAGTTCAAAGAAGATCTAAATAGAAGCTTGTCTATTCTTGAAAGTTTAACCGGAAAAAAAGTCGTTGCATACAGAGCGCCGGGTTTTTCTCTTTCACGTGAACATGGTTATGTATTTGAAGAACTCGAAAATGCGGGAATCAAGATAGATAGTTCGGTTTTCCCCGCAGCAAGAAATCATGGTGGTATTGCAGATTTTCCTTTCCAAAAACCTTGTCTGATGACCGGTCCCGGATATGAAATCGTTGAGTTCCCGATTAATACAAAGTCGTTTCTGAAAAAGCAGCTCATATTTTCGGGTGGAGGATATTTTCGGTTGCTGCCTTATCCATTGATCAGGAAATGGATGAAGGAATCAGATTATGTTATGACTTATTTTCATCCCAGAGATTTTGACCCTGATCAGCCACAACTCAGAAATCTGTCGATCAAACGGAGATTTATGAGCTATACCGGACTAAAAACGTCTGAAATGAAGCTGGAAAAACTGTTGAGTGATTTTCAGTTTATCAGTCTTGAGCAAGCATTCGAGACGCTTAACACGAAAAATTTGCCTGTAGTTTCCTTGTAGTATTTTAACCGTTATTTATTGATAACTCACCAACCAGGCAATCCCGGATTCATCTCAAAGCTGTATTTTCGTAGCATGAATAAATTTTCATTATTGCTGATTGCAGAAGTATTTGCAGTGTCTACCTATGCACAAGAGTCATTGTTCCCGATGAACAGAGATGTAAATACCAGAATAGAGTCTTTTATAAATTCTGATACTACAGGTTTTCATTCTTCTGTTAAACCATATTTATATACTGATGTTCGGAAAATTGCTCCTGTAGATTCTGTGTTCAGTCCAATAGTAACGGAAGGCAAATTTACCAGAACATGGGTAGGAAGAAAATTGTTAAAAGAGCATTTACTATTTGTTAATGAAGATGACATTGTGCTTTCAGTAGATCCTGTTTTTAATCTTCAGTTCGGAAAAGAAAAGGAATCGATCAGTAACTATTTTGTAAATACCCGTGGCGTTCTTGTCCAGGCGAATGTAAAAGATAAATTTTATTTCTATACAGGATTTCACGAGAACCAAGCCCGTTATGTTTCATACATTGATTCATCAGTCCGTGCAACAAATGTTGTTCCCGGTCAGGGAATAGTGAAATATAATCCTGAAAAAGTTTTTGATTTCAGCCAGTCTATCGGAGGTATCGGTTATATTCTCAATAAACATTTTGATTTTTTACTCGCACATGATAAAAATTTTATTGGCGATGGATATCGTTCATTATTGTTGTCGGATAATTCATACAGTTATCCTTTTCTCAGAATCAATATGACATTCTGGAAATTCCGGTATACAGCTATTTATGCAGTGTATAGAGATCTTCAGAGTGTGCCTGATCCGAATATTGGTTACTTAAAAAAGTACAGTACTACTCATAATCTTGATCTTAATATCGGGAAGAAAAATAAACTTACGGTGAGTATATTCGAAACAGTAATGTGGGCTCCTTCTGCTTCGCGGGGATATGAACTTGCGTATTTAAACCCTGTATTATTTATCAGACCTGTAGAAAATTCTCTGGGCTCACCGGATAATGTCCTCTTGGCTTCAAATATAAAATGGAAAATAAACAGGTCTAATACGCTTTATGGCCAGGTGATGCTCGATGAATTATTGCTTGATGAAGTTCGGTCTGGAAAGGGTTGGTGGGGAAATAAGCAAGGATTTCAACTGGGAATTAAAAGCAGCAATTTGTTCAGGGTAAAAAACCTCAATGTTCAAACTGAATTTAATCTGGTAAGACCATATACTTATCAGCACCGGACTTCTGCGCAGAGCTATACACATTACAATCAATCGCTCACTCATCCATTGGGAGCAAATTTCGCGGAATCTGTGTCGTTTATAAACTACAGGTATAAAAATTTGTTTGCTGAAGTGAAAGTTCAGATAGCTAAAATGGGTCAGGACACTGCTGATGTTAACCTTGGGAATAATATTTTCGATAGCTATGAAACGCGGGATATGCGCGACGGAGAATACGGGCATTACATGTTTGATGGACTTGGAATCTAATCTGAAAACTGTCGATTTAAGAGTAAATTATCTCATTAATCCTAAGACTAATTTTGTAGTTGAAGCAGGAATAATTATGCGTAATTTTGATAATGCACAATATAGAAATCAATCGACATTCTACTATTTTGGTATTCGTACCTCTCTGGAGAATTACTATTTTGATTTCTAAAAAAGAAAATTGTAAATGTTTTTTCTGATTTGTTTCATAACTGCTTTTGTGATTGCATTTGGGTCTATTCCAACAATAATCCGGATAGCTGCCCGCCTGCAATTGTTTGATGAGCCGAACGAAAGAAAACTGCATGTTAGAAAAACTCCTTTGCTAGGGGGTGTAGCTGTTTTTGCAGCTATGATATTTTCTTTTACTCTTGGAGCAGCGCCATATTTTGAGAAGCAACACCTGTTTATCATCACATCTCTCATTCTGATTTTCTTCTTTGGATTACGGGATGACATTGCTCCTTTAGCGCCTATAAAAAAACTATCCGGGCAATTAACTGCAGCTATCATTCTGATTTTATTTTGTAAAATCAAGTTGGAATCACTTCATGGTCTGTTCGGAATTCATGTATTAAATGAATACGCTTCTTTTTTTCTTACGCTACTCGGAATTTTATTTGTTGTCAATAGTTATAACCTGATTGATGGTATTGATGGACTTGCATCTGGCCTTGGAATTATTGCAACTCTTGTTTTCGCCATGCTTTTTTATATTTACAATGACCCACTCATGTCGGTTTTATCATTATCACTTTGCGGTGCTTTAATCGGTTTCTTTCCATATAATTTCAGAAATGCCAGAATATTCTTAGGTGATACCGGCACAATGACAATTGGTTTTATGCTTTCCATTTTTGCATTCCGGTTTATTGAATTATCACGTTCTGTGAAAATTGATTCGTGGTTCACTTATCAGACAGCACCGGTTGTAGTATTTGCTATTCTTGTTATTCCGATGATCGATACATTGCGTGTTTTTACGATAAGAATTTTTAAAAAGCAATCTCCTTTTGTTGCAGATAGAAATCATATTCATCATCGATTACTTGAACTTGGATTTAAACCCCATCAAGTTTGTGTTCTGCTTTATCTTGTCAATACAATATTTATTTTGTCAGCATGGTTTTTCCGGTATGAAAATCCAACATTTGTACTATATTCATTATTGGTTATTTCGTTAATATTGACGCAGTTACCTGTTCTTTTTCTGTTGTTAAAAAAGCGCAGGCAAATCATTTAAAATTGCAACCCCTAAGCCTGCAATCAGTATAAATATCTTAAGCCTATACACAATGGGCTTTATGGCTATTAGCCGATATCAAGATCAAAGTGAAAAAATCCACATTGCTATTTATTTTTGGAACACGTCCGGAAGCAATAAAACTTGCACCGCTGATCAGGGAATTTAAAAGCCGTAATGAATTTAAAACGCTGGTTTGCGTTACAGCTCAGCACAGACAAATGTTGGATCAGGTGCTTTCATTTTTTGAGATCACTCCCGATTACGATCTTGATATCATGATGCCCAATCAAACATTGTTTGATGTTACTGCAAATGCATTGATAAAATTGGAACCTGTACTATCGTCTGCTAATCCTGATTGCGTATTTGTTCAGGGAGATACTACAACTGCATTCGTTGGTGCACTTGCTGCCTACTACAAGAAAATAAAAGTTGCACACATCGAAGCCGGTTTGCGTAGTCACGATAAGTACTCACCATTTCCGGAAGAAATGAACAGAACACTTGCGGGCCATCTGGCAGACTTTCATTTTACACCCACTTCGCAAGCGGTCAGCCATTTGAACAAAGAAAATATTTCAGATAATATTTACAATGTGGGTAATACAGTGATCGATGCACTATTTCTGGGTTTAGAACAAGTACGGAAATCAAAAATGAAACTGGAATTTCCATTTTTAACCAATGGAAATCGCATGATCTTAATAACAGGACATAGACGTGAAAGTTTCGGAAAACCATTTGAAAATATCTGTTCAGCAATTAGTCAGCTTGCTTCAAAGTATCCTGATGTGGAATTTCTATACCCTGTTCATCTGAATCCAAATGTGCAGGAACCTGTACAGAGAATGTTGGCAAATAAAAATAATGTTCACCTTATAGAACCACTCGATTATCCGCAATTCATACAAATGATTGAACGATCAACAGTAGTGTTGACAGATTCCGGTGGACTCCAGGAAGAAGCTCCTTCATTGGGAAAACCTGTATTGGTTATGCGTGATGTGACTGAAAGAATGGAAGGTGTTACAGCGGGAACTGCCAAGTTAGTAGGAACAAACATTGATCTGATTGTATCTGAAATGTCAATTTTACTTGATGATAAAATCGCTTACGATCGGATGGCAAAAGCTGTGAATCCTTATGGAGATGGTACATCTTGTAAACAGATCGCAGACATAATAAATAAGTTGTTAAATAATCAGTAATTCATCGCACATGCAAGTAACAATTATGGGTTTAGGCTATATCGGTTTGCCAACAGCAGCGCTCATAGCAAGTAAAGGAATATCAGTTCATGGCGTTGATGTAAATAAGTCTGTTGTTGATACTATCAACAAAGGCAAGATTCACATTGTTGAACCTGATCTCGATGGATTAGTACATTTTGCTGTTCTTAAAAAATATTTAACCGCTTCAACAACAGTTAAAGCTTCGGATGTTTTTCTTATTGCAGTTCCTACTCCTTTCAGAAAAGATCATAAACCGGATCTTTCATTTGTAGAGAAAGCAACTAAAATGGTAATACCGCAACTTAAGCCGGGAAATCTTTTTATAATTGAATCTACCAGTCCTGTTGGAACAACGGAAAAAATGTCGAAACTTATCTTTAAGGAACGACCGGAATTGAAAGACAAGATCTGGATTGCATATTGTCCGGAAAGAGTTTTGCCGGGTAGTGTGATCTATGAACTTCAGCAAAATGACAGAGTGATTGGCGGAATTGATGAACCTTCGACTGAAGCTGCAGTAAATTTTTATGGTAAGTTCGTGAAAGGAAATTTGCACAAAACTAATTCACGTACAGCTGAAATGTGTAAGTTGGTTGAAAATGCTTTTCGGGATGTGAATATTGCTTTTGCCAATGAACTTTCGATGATCTGTGATAAGGCAAAGATAAATGTAAATGAATTGATCGATCTTGCCTGTAAACATCCTCGTGTACGGATCCTTAAACCCGGACCCGGAGTTGGTGGACATTGCATCGCCGTTGACCCTTGGTTCATTGTATCGGAGTTTCCAAAGGAAGCAAAAATCATTAAGCAAGCCCGACTGATAAATAATTATAAAAAAGATTGGGTTGTAGAAAAAATTCAAATTGCAATTAAGAAATTTTTGAAATCTACGGGCAGACAGCCGAAAGTTGCTTGTATGGGTCTTTCCTATAAGGCAGATATTGATGATCTGAGAGAATCACCGGCACTTGAGATCTATCACGAATTGGAAAAAGCCGGTAGTCATGTTATGGCAGTTGAACCTAATTTGCGTAAACATGCAGAGTTGGAAATTACTGATACTTTAAGAGCGGTTGACGAAGCAGATATACTTGTTTTTCTTGTTGCGCATAAAGAATTTTCTTCTGTTGCTATTCCACATGGGAAAAATGTTTTGGATTTTTGTGGAGTACAATTTAAAAAGTAATAATTTATATCAGTAATACCGAATGCAAGCCGGACAACTAATTGAAGAATATAAGAAGACAGGTAAACTGGATAAACCGGTTTTGCACGCTCTTATTTTCAGATTGCTCGGATTGGGACTCATCTTTGTTTTGCAAATTGTACTTGCGAGATTAATGGGTCCAAAGAATTATGGAGACTACACAGTAATCATAACAGCACTTAACTTACTGTTGGTTGTAAGTATGTTTGGTTTCGACTCTTCCATACTTCGTTTTCTGCCTTCAGCTTTGAGTAAAGGGGATGCTTCTTTAGCCAATGGTTTTGTGAAATTCTCTTACCGGATGATCATGATACTTGCAATTATTTGCAGTCTTGCGATCTTTATTTTTTTATTGGCAAAGTCTAAAAAGTTTCACATCGGATTCAGCGAGGGATTATTCTGGGCTGTCTTGCTGTTGCCATTCATGGCATTCACAACCCAGGCGAGTGCGGTATTGCGGTCACTGAGAATGATCAAACTTTCTTTGCTTCCGGCATATTTTCTGTTTCCGGTGTTAATGGGGGTTGCTTGCTGGTACTATTTCAGTTCTTATAATAAACTTCCTGTTGATGCAGCCATGCTTATTAATCTGGGTATTACAGCATCTATTTGCATTTTTATAAACAGGAAAGCGGGACGAGTAATGAAAGAGGTTGTTGAAACAACTGAAGTAACTTATAAAAAAAAGTTGTGGATCTCTGTTTCATCAGTTTTGTTCATGACAACATTAATGGATCTGTTGCTTAAGCAGTCAGACATTTTAATGGTCAGTTATTTTTTAGGAAATACAAAAGCCGGAATTTATTCAGTAGCTGCTAAACTTGCAACTCTTGCTTCATTAGGTTTGTCTGTAGCTGATTATGTGATCATGCCAAAGATCTCAGCACTTTATGAATCAAAGCAATTCATTAAATTACAGAAACTGATCAGAACAGCGAGTTTTCAGATCCTTAGTATTTCACTTCCGGTGATCATTGCTATGGCAGTATTTGGAAAAATGATTCTTGGTTTTTTGGCAAACCTTATGCTGATGCATACATGCCACTTTTGATCTTGCTCATCGGACAACTGATCAATGCCGGAACAGGAATGGTTGGCGGCTTACTTACAATGACAGGTCACCACAGAATGTTTTTTTCTTTTTATGCAATTGCAATTTTTATACAGTTTGTACTGAATTCAATTCTGATTCAATATTATGGAATCACCGGTGCAGCAATCGGTAGTTCGCTCGGCCTTGTCTTTTTAAATATTACCGCTTACATGTACGTGAGAAAACGTTTAAGAATTAAAGCGAGTATTTTTTAATGCAAGTAGATTTTTTGAGGAAATATAATTAATTAGTTTCAGGATTGTTTATTAAAGTGAATAAGAATGCTTTTTGTATCTTCGGGACATCATCAAAAAAGCATTGTTTACGCACCTTTCACCAGATTTAAAGCCTCCGGTTGCTATTGACTTCAAGTCTAATAAGGCAGACCGCGTTTTGCTTTTTATTCTTGTTTTCAGTATTTATTTCGAATCAAACCTGCCTTTGATATATGGCGCAAGCACTCCTTTTTTGCTATTTGGACTAACATTATTCTATCTGGCAATCACCAGACTAAAAACATTAATAAGATTGTTTTCCGGAAAATATTTTATCGTTTCGATCTCTTTCGCTTTGCTTTGTATTTTCATGGAAACATTACATCCATTTCCCTCATACGATTTCATAACGCGATATGTGAATATGATCATTGGAATGTTTTGTATTGTTGCCTTGTGCAGAGACAGAATGGCTTTAGATATTGCGCTGTTTACTTTTATTTTAGCCAGTGCTGCGCAATCATTCCTCATAATAACAGGAACAGCTCCTTTGATGCAAAACATAAATGCAGTTGGTTTTTCTGATGCCTCTCAGGCCAGACTTATGGCATTCGAAGAATTTTATTTGCGGGGAAATTTAAATGACATTTCATATTTCTCATCCATAGGTTCAATAATTGGAATCATCTGGGCGTATTATGAAAAGGTAAAATGGAAAAAATGGTTGCTTGCAGCTTTAACTTTTCCGTCAATTCTGGGAGTATTTCTTCCTGCATCAAGAACAGGTGCTGTAATATTTTTTGCTTCATTTTTATTGTTTCTTGTTAAGTCAAAGATCAAATTTAAAAAATGGATCCTGGCTATCCCTGCTCTTCTGATCATCCTGGCTATAACTGTACCGGACATGGTTTGGGTACGATTGGCTTCACTAGTAAGAATAACAGAATTGCAGGAAGAAGATTCGAGAACTAAAGTGTACATAGCAGTATTGAATAATATTAATCAGTATTTTATAACCGGGGTTGGTTCAGGAAATTATTGGCACGGTTGGGCAGTAAATGCAGGAATAACAAATCGGTTTACGACGGATGTTGCAATGGCTGCGCATAATGCCTTCTTTCAGGTATGGATCTATTGGGGATTACCCGCATTGATTGCATTCTTGTATCTGATATATACTTATAGAAATGCGTTGGAAAGAGATGTAGTCGGTGATAGACGTAGAACTTGCATTTATATTTTTATCATGATCATTCCTATGATATTTTTATTTTATCATTCTTTTTATCATAAATCTTTCTCTATTGGACTTGGTCTGCTTTTGAGCGCACGTTTCTGGAATTTGTTTGATGAAAAACAATTAGTTTCATGAAAAGACCTGACATAACATTTGTTATTGGTTCAATGCGTATTGGAGGTGCTGAGCGTGCAACACTTCATCTTATGAATGGCCTTGCTGCAAAAGGATTAACAATTGAACTTGTGCTTTTACATAAGACAGGAGATTTTCTTTCGAAAATTAATTCAGGAATTAGAATTATTGACCTTAACAGAAGAAAAGCTTCTCAGGGAATTCTTGCTTTCAGAAAATATTTGGAATTAAGTAATCCTTCAAAGTTATTTATAGTTCAGAATCATATTCAGATAATGGTTTTACTTGCTGTTAAAATGTGTTCCTGGAAAGGAAAGATCATTTTAAATGAACAAAGCACGTACTTGCAAAATTTGAAAGGCTTTAAAGGGAAGGTTCAAATGGTCCTGAGTAAATTTCTTTTTCCCAGAGCCGATATGATAACTGTTGTTTCAGAAGGAGTAGGGAAAGAACTTGCGATATTATTTCCGAAATTAAAATCCAGAATTCATGTCATAAATAATCCGGTTATAACCAATGAATTTAATCAGATAAAAAATCAACCTGTTGAGCATCCATTTTTTGAAAGTGGAAAAAAAGTTATAGTCGCAGCGGGTAGATTAACGAGAAGTAAGAACTTTGACTTACTGATACACGCTTTTAAAGAAGTGAATAAACATATTCCTGCAAAACTGATCATCTTAGGTGATGGCAATCAGATGCCACATTTAGTAAAACTGAAAAAAACACTGGGGCTTGGAGATGAAATTTCTTTACCTGGATTTGTCAGTGATCCTTGCAGATATTTTTCAAAGGCAGATTTGTTTGTCTTAAGTTCAGATTATGAAGGCTTGCCCGGAGTAATCATCGAAGCTCTTGGTTGTGGATGTAAAGTCGTTAGTACTGATTGCGAAAACGGTCCGAGAGAAATTTTGTCAGATGAAAAATACGGGTGGCTAAGTCCTGTGGGGAATATTCAGGCATTGTCAGAAAAAATTCAAATCGCTTTAAAAGCAAACGTTGATAGTTCAATGTTGATCCAGAGAGCGAATGATTTTCATGAAGACAAGATTGTGAATGATTATTTAATTTTGTTGAACACTTTGAAATGAAAATAAAAGTGCTTCACATTGGGCCGATTCCTCCACCTGTGGGTGGGGTTAGTGTACATATTGCCCGGTTAACTCATCGTATAATTGCTACCGATGACCTGGATTGCTTTGTATTTGATATCGGAAGGTTTAAATTTTTCGACAGGTATCTGAAATCATCCAACTTGATTACTGCAATTGTTTTTTTTCTGAAATGTGATATCATGCATCTTCATATTTCAAATAAGTGGAAAATGATCATTGCAAGAATAGCAAAGGCTTTCGGAAAAAAGTTGTTTATACCAGACATAATGTTCGGGATGCAGGTTCTGAAATTGAAAAAAAGTTACATGCCTTATCGGATCGTGTTATACTTGTATCTTCGGTTTCATCTGATATTCCGGATGGTAAAACATTTATTATCCCGGCTTATATTTCCGCAATCAATACTAAATCATTGAATGATGAATTAGTGACCAGACTAAAAGGTTTTAATTGTGTCATAGCTGCAATTTCTTCGCATCCTTCAAATCAACCTGCACTTTTTAACGGAAAGGACATCTATGGATTTGATCTTTTGTTAAAAGCATATGAAAATTCATCGTCGCAAAATCAGGTTTTGCTGCTTCTGGATCCAATGGGTGCAATGGAATCTATTTATAGACCTGAAGTAGATCTTCTAAACAAAATGGGAAAAGCAGTTATTTATCTGACGGATGAAATCGACTTCAGCAGTTTGACTGAATTTCTGAGTGCTTATATCAGACCAACGATAACCGATGGGGATAGTATTGCCATCAGGGAAGCGTTGAATGCCGGTGTAAAAGTAATTGCCAGTGATTGTGTAGAACGACCAAAGGGTGTTCATTTGTTCAAATCCGGAGATATTGCATCATTGACATCAGTCCTGGAAAATGTAAATCCGGCACCAAATGTAACCCATGATGGACAACCTGATTTTGCAAAAAAGGTTTTGGATTTGTACAGAGGTCTTAAAAACCATGCCTGAAAATTTGAATTATTGCTTTTGGAAATCACGTTTAAAATTTTATATTTGTAATAACCCTTGAAGGGAAGCTTGAAAGAGCTATACGGGTTAAAATTAGTCTCTAATCTGTTTTTACGTGGATAAAGTCTTTCGACTAGGTCGTACAGTGAGTCATTTTAAAACCGCTCAGCTAGGTGCTAAATTTCAGTACCGGTTAGTAAAGTTTTGTTATGATAAACACATTTTTCCGCCACCAATTAAAAAAAGTCCCAAGGTTAACTTTCTTCAGTTCTTGCCTTCAAATTGTAGTAGTTCTGTCTATAAAACCGGGAAGTTTTCATTTCTGAATAAAGAGAAAAATTTTTCTTCAACTGTTGACTGGAATTTTAACGAGTTCGGTCAACTATGGAATATCAGGCTGAACTCCCTTGAGTATCTTAGTCACCTCGATACTTCTGTGGATGATGGACTATATCTGATCCGTGATTTTATTAAAGAAATAAAAAAGAACAGGACCCGATATGATTCGCATTGTGCTTCTCTTCGAATAATTAATATCATTAAATTTTGTTCACGTCACAGTATTGATCTCCCGGAAATTAATGCATTTGTATTCTCTCAGGCATTGTATGTCAGAAAGAATTCTGAAATTCATTTAAGAAATAATCATTTACTGGAAAATGGATTTGCGCTATTATTTGCTTCGCATTTTTTTGAACATGAAAAGTTATTTCATTTCTCTTCGAAGATCCTTTTGAATTCTCTTGAAAAACAAATTCTACCGGATGGAGCACATTTCGAACTGTGTCCGATGTATCATCTATGGACAACCAACCGATTGCTGGAATGCTTACAAATTCTTAAGAAGTCAAATTTCAATGTCAAACCGGTATTAGCTATAGTAGAAGAAAAAGTTTCTGTTATGCTCGGATGGATCAAACACATGCAATTTGGAAACGGGTCACTCCCTGCAGTGAATGATAGTTGTGAAGGCTATGGGCCCGGAATTAATGCAATCTTGAAAATTGCAAATGATATTGGAGTAAAAGCTTCCGGTCATGCACTCAAAGAAAGTGGATTCAGGAAATTCAGAAACAGAAATTTTGAAATGCTTGTAGATGTGAATGGCCTTACGCCACCCGAAGCTCCCGGCCACTCGCATGCTGACACATTTCATTTTATATTACATGTATTCGGAGATCCATTTATTATCGATACCGGTGTTTCTACGTATGAACCATCAAAACTGAGAATTCATGAAAGATCAACACTTGCGCATAACACAGTCGTAGTGAATGAACAAAATCAAAGTGAGATTTATGGATCATTCAGAGCCGGACGTAGAGCAAAGGTCAACCTTATCAAACAAACACCTAATGAACTTGAAGCTTCTCACAACGGATACCAGCATATTGGAGTCAGACATACGCGGAAAATTTTATTTGAGCAGGATAGAATTGTGATAACTGATAAAATTACAGGCAAGCTTCCTCTAAATGCAGTGCTTATCTGCACATTGATAAGAAAAACAGATTGATAAAAAAGGATGACTCCCTGTTCTCTAAATTTGTCAAGATTGAATTCAGAAATTCTTCTGCTATTGAGATAAAAGAAAACTATTACGCAGTTGCTTTTGGAAAACAAATTCCATGTTACGTTGTAAAGATTGATTTTTCCGGAGAATTAGTTACTACTTTAAGTTTGATAAAATAAGTCAATGGTAGGCTTTTAGTATTGTAATTTTTTAATTTCAATTATACTTTCTCGAAAAAATTTAAATCCCGGGAGCGCGCCATGTCTTGTTGAGAATAGGTCCACCCCCATTTAACAATTTAGAATAATCTGACTACGGGTAGATAAACTTCTACCGGATGCATTAAACTTTCTATGAAACAACCTGCTAAACTCAATTAGAATTTTCACAAGAACACAGATACTACCTTCCGCTAATAACTTCGTTGTTTAGTCTGTGATAAATTTATAACTAAGTTCAAATATATTCGTTTCATATAAGTCACTTAAACACTTGTGCTAAAAACTTAGTGGTCTTAGTGTTAAAAATTTATTTGTTAGTAGTTTGCAAATAACTTTAATCTATTCCCTGAAAATTCCATTATCTTCACGGCTTCAATGCCAAGAAAACGTATCAATATCATCACTCCGCATTTTACGCCGGAAAACACTGCCGCTTCTCACCGGATGGAAAGTGCTGCCCGTGTACTTTCTGCTAGTTTTGATGTGAATGTTTTTACATTGACTGAAAGAGGAAAGAAAGCCCGCGCAACTACTGAAATGTGGAATGACAATCTGCATGTGCATTATTTATACATGCCGGATTATCCAAAGGGGCTTTATATTATCCGTGCATTGATGGAGTGGGTTTATGCAAGAAAGCTTGTACGGTTTTCAAATACTGTGGAATGTGACCTTGTACTCTTCACTTCCCCTTTTATGTTTCTCTTGAATGCTGTTGCAAAACTATGCAAATGCAGAATGATTGTTGCTGATATCAGGGATATTGTCTGGCATTATCTTCCTGAAAAAAATATACTGAACAGAAAGGTCAAGCAAATAGTAACGAAATCAGTACATGCCAGCTTCGAAAAATTTACTGCAATGACCGTTACAAATCAATCTGAAAAGGAATGGCTTCTGTCGAATGCAAATGTCAGGAAAGAAAAAATAAGGGTTGTTCCAAATGGGTTGTCGGAAGATAAGTTCAGATTCTTGCAAACTGTCCGTTACTCGAAGCCGAAAAAAGATTTTATAATCTCTTACATAGGTAACATAGGCTCAGCCCAGGTTTTTATTCCCTTGATCGAAGCTATCAGGAATAAGGAAGGTGTAAAACTTAATCTGATAGGCGATGGAAATGCCCGTGAGTGTATTCAGAAATATCTTTTAGAAGAGGATGTAAGAAATGTGTTTATTCCGGGTAAGCTCCGCTGGGCACGCATCATTCCTTATTATCAAAGCTCATCGATTTTGTACAGCGGATTAAAACCGGAATTTGATACTGCAATTCCTTCCAAGATCTATGAATATCTTTCAACCGGCCTTCCTATTCTTTTTCTTGGAAAAGGAGCAACCGTTTCTCTTCTTGAGAATTTCGACAACATCTATAGCCTGGATGATTATACTGAAGAAGGGTTGAAAAAAGCGATCGCAAAAATTCGTTATGATAAACCCGCCAATTCACTACCAAATACTTTAGCAATCGGCGAAAATTTTATTCGGGAAAAGATCAGCCAGAATTTTGTTGAATTGGCGGCAGGTATCCTCAATGAAAAAACAACGAGCGAAATTTTTGTGGAAGATCTGTTTAAATGAAATTTAAAATTCCATGATTTTAGATGGGCCGAACCCAATTATTCTTGTGTGCCATTGAAATTATCTGCGCTTTAGAATTGACGTGAAGTTTGTTATAAATATTTGCAATATGTTTTCTCACTGTCAATGCACTGATTCCGGTTATCTCGCCAATTCTTTTTGCATCATACCCGTTGATCATGTGCTGGAGCATCTCGTACTCTCGGTCTGTAAGAAGATTTTCAATCTCGGATTTTTCTGTCGTAACAACTTCGTTTCTCTTTTCTCCTAACAAACGAAGTGTCTTCCGTGCAATTGCTGGACTCATTGGAGCGCCGCCATACTCTAACACTTCTTCAATAGCTTCTCTGATAGTAAAATAGTTTTCATGTTTTAAGAGATATCCTGAAGCTCCGGCTCTTATTGCTTCGAAGATATTTTCATTGTCTTCAAAAACTGTCAACACAATAAAATGTATTTCCGGATAGATAGACTTTGCAATCTTAATTGTATCAATGCCGTTCATTTCCGGCATTTGTATGTCCATAAAAACAACTTTTGGCAATAAACTGCTTTCAAGTTTTTTTAATTGTTCCAGAAAATCATGTCCATTCGTTGCAGTCACGATCACGTCGAGTTCGGGATATTGTCCGACCTTATCCATAAAGGTGTTCCTGTTGACTCTATTGTCTTCAGTCAGACCGATTTTTATTTTCTCAATGATTGCTTTCACTTTTCAAATTTGCTGAACTTAATATTAAAATAACATACTTAGTTTGTAGTATTTCCTGAAATTCTGATTTTCGTTCCGGATTCTTTTTTACTTTCAAGTTCAATTCTCCAGTTACACTCTTCAACTCTGTGTCTGATGTTTTCAATTCCACTTCCCCGGAGATAATTCGAAGTGTCAAATCCTTTTCCATTGTCTGCGATTTCAATTTTCCATTCGGTATCAGAATAGAAATTGATGGTGATTTCTTTTGCCTGACTGTGTTTGAGAGAATTTGTAACACACTCTTTCATGATCAGAAACAAATGTAACATCCGGGAAGGGGAGAAGATCAGATCATGAATGATCTCTTCATTGAAATTGTATTTTATTTCAGGATAGTTCCGCATTAATCTTTGCATCCATACCTTAAATCTGTCACATAAACTGGTGAATGGAAGCTGTTCGTTTTTTAAAACCCAGATCGTGTCACTTAACTGAGTTACCATATTCTGTGCATTCTCTTCAAGCTGAATGATAGTAGCTGCCGAGGCCGCAGGACTCTCCTTGATTGATTTTGTATTTGATGAAATAGCTGCTGCGTACGACCCAAGATTGTCGTGCAGATCAGCTGCGATCCGCTTTCGTTCTGCTTCCTCCGCTTTGATTACCGCTTCTCTTGAAAGTATCTTTTGTTCCTGAAGTAAATTTTCAAGTTTGATCTTCTGTACATGCCGGTAATTGCGATATAATAAAATGATCAGCAAACTTACAAGTATGAAAACGATCGTACTCCCAGCCAGATAATAATTGTTGCGTTCGATTTTTAATTTTTGCTGAAGAATAATATTCTCTTTCTTCTGAACTTCATACCTGGTTTGTAAAACAGCGAGTGCATCCTCCGAATTTTCTTGATACAATGTGTCTTTCAGGTCGATGATCTTTGTTAAAGCATCTGCATATTCATTTTGCATGTTAGACACTTTGTAATTTTCTGCTAAAGTCTGGTAGAGATAAATCAGTCGGGGAATATTTTTCGTTTTCCTCGCCAGGTCTATACCCTTCATTGAGATCGGAATCCCTTTTTCAGGCATTTTACGCATAGCGTAATATGTCGCCAAAGTTCCCATATCGGCTATGATGTAAAATGGATCACCTATCTTTTCCCTTACAGCCAGGGCTTCATTCATATCGGATTCAGCAAAGGCAAAATATTCTTTCTTAATATTTATACTCGCACGAATGTTTAATGCATTGCAGACTGCTGCAAGATGTTCTGATTGTTTTGCAAAATATAATGCCTTATTCACGAAATATAATGCCGAATCATCTTTCGAAAGATTGTTATAACATGAAGCATTGTTTGAGAACAATGCAGGAACACTCCGGAGTAATTTTTCATTTGTAGTAAGTGAAATTCCCTTGTTGAGCCATTTGGTTGCATCAGTATATTTTTCGATTTCCATATTGGCCCATCCTAAAAGTGTATATGATTTCAGAATGAACAAAGTGTCTTTTTCTTTTTCAGCAATATTTAACAGTACAAATGAATTTTCGATTGCAGCTTTACTTTCATTTTTTCTGATCAATCCGGCGATCTTATTGTTGAGAATTTCCATGTAATACTTTTTTGGAAATGTGGCCTGATAATTTTTCAATAAGCTGTCACTTAGTTCAACAGCTTTTTCACCTTCTCCGATCTTTATCATATAGATCAGGTAGAAATTTTCCAATTGATATGATTGTAGCTGTGTTTGCGGGAAAGTATTTTTAGCAATTGAATAATAATAGAGTAGGGTATCAGGTGAAAATGAGTTGTGTTGTTCACAGATCTGAATAAGTAAATCAACTTGCTTGCTCTTGTCAGTAGTTGACTGATACAATGTTCTTAAGCTTTCGATCCGCTTTGTCTGTGAAACAGCAGGACTAAAAATTCCGCAGAGAAAAAGTAAAAAAATATACTTAATAACCGGTTTGTGCATTGTGAATGCAATTTTCATAAATATAAGGCAAGATTGACATACTACAAACTAAGTATTGTTCATCTTCAAATGTTAAATCACCTTTGTTCTTGGTAATTTTATGTACTCATAGACAATAATACCACAAACGCAGACTAGTTTGGACCCATGAATTGTTGCCCGGTTCAACGTAGGAACAACTTTTGGAGAAAGAAGTTGTTTCTACCGGGCGCAGTCTTTTTTATCTGAGAAAAAAGCAGTAATCTTGCCTCCCGGTTTAGGGCAATGCAACAAAAATCCTTAAGTATTTCCGGTTCTGTGAACTTTTCAACTCGAATTCAGGACTATATTCAACTGACGAAATTCAGATTGTCTAGTCTTGTCGTTTTTTCAGCGGCAATGGGTTACATCATTGCAATGGGCAATGGCTTTAGCTGGCAAACACTTTTTTTACTTTCTGCCGGAGGTTTTCTCGTCACAGGTTCTTCCAACGCTTTTAATCAGATCATTGAAAAGGATCTTGATAAATTAATGGACAGAACAGCAAACAGACCATTGCCTACCGGTAGAATGACAGTTCCTGAAGCTTATGCCGCCGCCATTGCTATGGGAATCAGCGGAGTATTAATTCTTTGGGTGGGAATAAATCCACTCTGCGGGATTCTTAGTTTGTTGTCTTTACTTTTATACACACTTGTTTATACTCCATCAAAAAAAATTACCCCTTTTTCAGTACTGATCGGAGCATTTCCGGGAGCTTTTCCGCCGCTATTAGGCTGGGTTGCAGGAAGAAATGAAATTGGAATGGAGGCTTTGGTGCTATATGCCATTCAGTTCATCTGGCAGTTTCCACATTTTTGGGCAATTGCCTGGGTACTTCATGACGATTATGCAAAGGCAGGATTTAAAATGCTTCCAACCGGCCAGGGCCGTACAAAAGGAGCTGCTTTTCAAACATTAGTCTATTCTATTTGTCTGATACCTTTGGCAATTATGCCAATCGTTTTCGGATTTACAGGAATCATTGCAACAATATTAATGGTAATAACAGGTATATTATTTACTCTTCAGGCCTTAAGGCTTTTCAATCAATGTGATTTGAAATCAGCACAACGGTTAATGTTTGGGTCGTTTATATATTTACCTGTAGTTCAGATAATTTGGATGTTAAATAAGATATTATAAAATGGCCATGGCACAGGAAATCCAACTCAACAACCTTTCGGAAGCGGAAGTAAAACGAAAAGCATTAAAAGCATTGTTGTGGTTTGGAATAGTTAGTATCGTAATGCTTTTTGCAGGATTGACCTCAGCATACATTGTTCGCCAAGGTGAAGGCAAATGGGTTGAGTTTTCTATACCTTCAATGTTCAGTATCAGTACCTTGCTAATTATTCTGAGCAGCGTTTCCATGCAATGGGCAGTGAGTTCAGCGAAAAAGGGGCAGATAGCACAGATTCGTACAGGACTGCTTATCACCTTGTTACTTGGCATTGGATTTACGCTTACTCAATATCTTGCGTGGTCAGATCTTTATCAAAGCGGTATCGTTTTAACAGGAACCGTGAGTGACATCAAAACGAATTTCAATTACATTCCTTCCGGAAAAGAAACTCTAGCTGAAGCCGGAGCTGTTGGAAATGTCGCGGGCTCATTTTTATATGTGATTACCGGTTTACATGTTCTTCACTTATTGGCAGGTATAATCTCATTAATTATTGTATTTTCGCGCGCAACGAAAGGCAAATACACTGCAGCAAATCACAACGGCTTGAGTATGTGTGCGATTTACTGGCATTTCCTTGATGGACTGTGGGTGTATTTATTTTTCTTTTTACTTTACATCCGATAATAGTAACTACAACAGATAATCACGTATAAAACCACAATAAAACCAACACGAATTTCATGGCAAACCATTCTACAGCAACATCTCCTTCTAAGTCCATTTGGGGCGGCGATGTTTCTCCGTTTAATGTAAGCTGGGGAAAATTATTCATGTGGATATTCCTTGTATCCGATGCATTTACATTCTCAAGTTTACTGATTGCTTATGGTGCAATGCGTCACCGTTTTCCGGATATCTGGCCACTTCCAAATGAAGTGTTCACCCATTTCCCGTTTGTCCATGGTCATATGCCATTGGCTTATGTTGGTTTGATGACGTTCATCCTCATCATGTCTTCGGTAACAATGGTACTTGCTGTTGATGCCGGACATAAGTTTAAAAAGAAAGCTGTTGAAAAATGGTTGGTACTTACCATCATTGGTGGTTTTATGTTCCTTGGCTCACAGGCTTGGGAGTGGTATCATTTCATTCATGGTTCTGAAAAAGGTGCTTATGTTTTAGCAGATGGTCGCTTTGGAAGAACTGATGATCTCGAGCCCGGGGTTTTAAAATTCCGCGATGGATCAAAAGTAGAAGGCGCTGAAGCAACTGAATTGATTGCTACATCAAAGAAAAATATTATCGGTGCAAATCTTGAAGAAAATGAATACGGTAATACACCTTTGTTTGCCAACTTCTTCTTCTTTATCACCGGATTTCACGGATTCCACGTATTCTCCGGAGTGGTCATCAACATTATTACATTGGCTTTAGTATCATCAGGGTTCAATGAACGTAAGAAGGACTATGAACTTGTCGAAAAGGTCGGACTCTATTGGCATTTTGTCGATCTTGTATGGGTATTCGTCTTTACATTCTTCTACCTCGTTTAATTCTAAAAAAAGAATTCTATGTCAGCAAATCACGAACAATCACACGCCGTAGACCATGGTCATGAAGGCGGATTAAATACTAAAATGATCTGGAGAGTTTTCTGGATCCTGCTTGCAGTAACGATCTTCGAAGTATTAATTTCATTCACTTCAATTTCAAAAGATATACTTCTTGTTACATTCATCGTACTTACGATCGTTAAGGCTTACTTCATTGTAGGCTACTTCATGCATTTAAAATTCGAAGCGGTACCAATGAAATGGTCGCTGCTCTTACCATTTATCCTGATCGTTTACCTTATTTTCATAGCAATCTATGAAGGGACAGCATTGGGATTAATTCCTTATTAATTTGAAATGAAAAATCAATTCTGGAAGAGATTAATAATTCCATTTGTGATTTTACTTTTCCCGGTAGTGTTATGGCTGGTATTAGTTACCGGCCATAATCATTTTAAGACCTTACCAATACTTGGGCCGATTGAGATCAACGCAGCAGGAGATACAACCTTTCATTCCATCCCGGAGTTTGCTTTTACAAATCAAAATGGGGAAACAGTTGGGTCTAAAAATGTGGAAGATCAGATCTATGTTGCGAATTTCTTTTTTTCAACCTGTCAGACTGTTTGTCCAAAGATGAATGAGCAGATGGGTAAAGTTCAATATGCTTTCAAAGACAATGAGAAATTTCACATTCTGTCTTTTACTGTCGATCCTGAAACAGATTCTGTTCCTGTACTTGCTGCGTATGCTGAAAAAATGCGTGCAAATAATTCCAGATGGTGGTTTCTTACCGGCGATAAAGAAAAGATCTATTCTCTGGCGAGAACAGGCTTTCTTGTCCCTGCAGCTCAACGTACTGAAGAAAACGACTTTTTCCATTCGCAAGACATAATACTTATCGATAAACAAAAACACATTCGCGGTGTTTTTGATGGAACAGAGCCCAATGAGATTGACTCATTGATCGATCATGCAAAATTGTTACTTGAAGAATACAGATTACAAAAATAAATACCATTGACTAATCTCACTGCAAACGATTCATTTTACAAACGACTGATCTTCATTATTTCAATCGTAGTGTTTTTATTGATTTTTATTCTGTCGATTCTGCCAAAGCAAAATGAGATACCTTCATGGGTAGCAATTTTACCCAAACTCAATGCAATTCTTAATGGTACTACTACGTTGCTGTTGATTTTTTCACTGTATTTTATCAAACGGAAAAATATTGCAATGCATAAAAAACTCAATATTACTGCATGTGTCATTTCCACGATCTTCCTGCTTTCATATGTTGCTTTTCATGCTTTTGGTGTAGAAACGAAATTTCCTGCCGACAACCCACAGCTTCCACTTTATCTGACTATTCTCATCTCACATATCATTCTTGCTGCTTTCGTATTGCCTTTGGTATTACTATCTTTGTACCGCGGTCTGACAAATCAGGTGAGTAGTCACAAAAAGATCACCCGCTGGGCTTATCCGATCTGGTTATACGTTACAACCACAGGAGTCATTGTCTATCTGATGATATCACCTTATTACAAATTCTGATCGCCAATTCTGAAATGAAAAAATTCCTGCTCATATTACTAATTTCTATTGGTTCGTTTTCAATCGATACAAATGCCCAATGTGCAATGTGTCGCCGTGTCGCAGAAAGTAGTCATGATGCACATGAAGACAAAAAAGGCCGTGGGTTGAATTCAGGTATTATGTACTTGTTGGCTGTTCCTTATGTTTTGGCAGGGATTGGTATCTATGCTTATGTGAAGAAAAAAAGACCGTAAATATTTTTCAAAAATCGAAAATTGTAATTTGAATTTTTTCAAATATTGATCGCTTCTTTTCTTCAATATTTTTTATTTTTTGATCATTAATATCCCGCACAATTGAAATTTATGTGACCGCTCTGCGGTCATAATTTATTCGTACCTTCTCTTTCTACCGATATGTGACCGCTCTGCGGTCATACCCAATTCGCACCTTCTTTTTCTACCGATATGTGACCGCTCTGCGGTCATACCCAATTCGCACCTTCTTTTTCTACCGATATGTGACCGCTCTGCGGTCATACCCAATTCCGCACCTTCTTTTTCTACCGATATGTGACCGCTCTGCGGTCATACCCAATTCGCACCTTCTTTTTCTACCGATATGTGACCGCTCTGCGGTCATACCCAATTCCGCACCTTCTTTTTCTACCGATATGTGACCGCTCTGCGGTCATACCCATTCCGCACCTTCTTTTTCCGGATGTGACCGCCTGCGGTCATACCCATCGCACCTTCTTTTCTACCGATATGTGACCGCTCTGCGGTCATACCCAATCCGCACCTTCTTTTCTACGGTATGTGACCGCGCTGCGGTCATACCCAATTCGCACCTTCTTTTTCTACCGATATGTGACCGCTCTGCGGTCATACCCAATTCCGCACCTTCTTTTTCTACCGGTATGTGACCGCGCTGCGGTCATACGCAGTTTTTACAATCTTTCGTCCCAATATGATCAAAGGCTGCGGTTATGACCGCATAGCGGTCACATATCGGTAGAAAATAAAGCAATTCCGCATGACCGCAGCGCGGTCACATATCGGTAGAAAAGAAATAAAGCAATTCCGCATGACCGCAGCGCGGTCACATATCGGTAGAAAAGAAATAAAGCAATTCCGCATGACCGCAGCGCGGTCACATATCGGTAGAACGGTCACATATCGGTAGAACGGTCACATATCGGTGTTTTTGAAATCGATCATTTCCCCTCTTATATTAAACAGAAATCTGCAGACGTCTCTATATTTTTGTAAAAAAAACCATGAGCGATACATACACACAGATACATATCCAAGTAATTTTTGCAGTTAAAGGCAGGCAAAGTTTAATTCCGTTTTCTTTCGAGGATGAGTTATATAAATACATCACCGGAATAGTACAGAACAAAAATCAAAAAATGCTTGCGATTAACGGTATGCCGGATCATATTCATTTTTTTATAGGATTACGTCCAGACTGTACACTTTCGGATCTTGTGAGAGAAGTAAAGAAAGCTTCAAACAAATTCGTTAATGAAAAATTGAGTTTGGGTCGTGAATTTGCCTGGCAAGAGGGTTATGGAGGATTTTCCTATTGTCGTTCTGAGGTCCAAACGGTGATAAACTACATTAAGAATCAAAAAAAGCATCATCTCACTGAAAAATTTAAAGAAGAATACATTGCATTTCTTAAGGAATTTGAAATCGATTTCAAGCCAGAATATCTTTTTGATTGGATAGACTACAAAATTGATGATTGACTACTTTTTGTTCAAATTTCCCCATTTTTTGGCAGATGTTATCGGTCTAATTAAGCTTGAACTTTAAGCTGCATGATTATTACCTATTATTTGCTGTCGACTTTACTGATCTTTTGAGTTGTATCTTTTGGTTTTTTACTCAGTTTGCGGTATTTACCTCCTCTATGTGACCTTTGCCCATTGACCTAATTCAGAAATTCCCTACTTTTGCCAAATGTTATACAATAAGTACGATAAGGAAACCCTTAGGAAAAAGCTCATGGCGGAGGACTTCCCCCGGACCACGCTTTCTTTCTATCGATATGTGATTTTAGAAAATATCAATGAAATGCGTGATTCTCTTTATAGAGAATTTGATGCGCTTCAGGTTTTTGGCCGGATTTACATTGCCCGTGAAGGGATCAATGCGCAGATCTCTGTACCTACTCATAACTTTGAAAAATTCGTTGAAGACCTATATGCTCATCCTGAATTTTCAAATGTCAATTTGAAGATTGCTGTTGAAGATGATGGCAAGTCTTTTTATAAGCTTATTGTAAGAGTTCGCAGCAAGATCGTTGCCGATGGATTACCGGATGATACTTTCGATGTAACAAATGTTGGAAATCATCTGAGTGCAAAAGAATTTAATGATGCTATGCAGTTGCCGGAAACTATAGTCGTTGATCTTCGCAATCACTATGAAAGTGAAGTGGGGCATTTCAGCGGAGCAATACTTCCTGATGCTGATACTTTCCGCGATGAACTTCCAATGGTCATTGATATGCTAAAAGATAAGAAGGATAAAAAAATCCTGCTTTATTGTACCGGAGGTATTCGTTGTGAAAAAGCAAGTGCATTCTTTAAGCATGAAGGATTTGAAGATGTGAATCAATTGAATGGTGGTATCATTCATTATGCACGTCAGGTAAAAGCTGAAGGACTTGATTCCAGATTCATCGGAAAGAATTTCGTATTCGATGATCGTATGGGTGAACGGATCACTGAAGATATTATCAGCTCTTGTCACCAATGTGGCCAGCCTTGCGATACTCATGTAAACTGTGCTAACGATGATTGTCATTTACTATTCATACAATGCGAAAAATGCGCACAGAAAATGAATGGCTGTTGTACACCGACATGTAAAGAAATTTCTTTAATGCCAATAGAAAGTCAACGCGAACTTCGCAAAGGAAAAATAAAGGACAATGCTCATTCAGTTTACAAAAGCAGATTGCGTCCTAACCTTCGTGAATTTCTTGATCAGAATAATATTCAGTTATAAGTCACACCATAAAACACGCTCGAATGAAAAAATCTCTACTCTCCTTTTTTATGTTTCTGTCAATTTTCTTACTTGTAAAACCTGCAAGTGGACAGACGGTTCTTTACACAGAAACATTTTCTTCTCAATCCTTGCCATCAGGTTGGACAAATGATAGTCTTGGCGTAACACCAATGAATGTATGGATCTTTGACAATCGTTACAATCGTGGAATTGCAGGATCAGGTTTTGATACAAGTTTTGCTATGTTCGATAGTGATGAGAACAGTGTTAATGATAACATAGATGAATATGCATCGTTAACAACAGGTGATATTGATATTTCAACTGCTACAGGTGCTGTTGTTCTTGAAATGGACGAACAATATTTCCCACTTGGCGGTCCAAGTTCCGGCGGTTCTTCCCGCAGAATAGAATTCAGTACAAATTCAGGTTCAACATGGACATCAATTGTGTATGATTCACTTGCAGTTGGATTTCCTGATACTACTGATGCTGCTCACACATTATACACTTTGCCAACCGGTGGAGCTGCCAATGTTCGTGTAAGGTTTACATGGACAGGTTCCTGGGATTGGTGGTGGGCACTTGACAATGTCCAGATCGTAGACTATCCGTTGACTTGTAATTCCACACCAAATGGTGGTACTGCAGGTTCATCTTTCACTTCAGTTTGTGCATTCAATTTAATTGACCTTACTGTACTTGGTGCAGATAGTGTTACCGGGACATCATTTCAATGGCAGGTTTCAACTGATAATGTAAACTGGAATGATATTTCTGGTGCAATCACAACTTCTGTATTCGTAACCGGGCAATCGGTAGCTTCTTATTATCGATTAGAGGTTATGTGCGGTGGCTTTACAGGATATTCAACAGTAGTGACCATGGGTCAAAATCCACCGTTAGATTGCTATTGCATTCCTGAATATACATCAGGTTGCGATGCTCTTGGAAAAGTTGCTATCAATACTTTGCTAAGTGAAACAATGATCTGCGACGGAACTTTTCCGGAGAATTATACATTATTCCCTGATACTGGTAGTCTGACTACTGACCTTGGTACAGGCGATTATTATGATGTAACAATTGCTTCCGCTGCCGGTTCCGGAACGCACGGAGCAGGTATCTGGTTTGATTTTAATGCTGATGGTGATTTCCAGGATGCAGGTGAATTCACTAACATAAGCGATACGATCCCTCAAAACTCCGGAGATTTTGTAATGAATATAAATATTCCTGCAACTGCAGTGTTAGGTCCTACCAGAATGCGTGTTCGTTATATCTTCAATGCTGCTGCTCTATCTACAAGTGATTGTGCTGAGTATGGTTACGGAGAAACAGAAGATTATACAGTCAATATCGTATTAGGAACCGGTGTTAAAAACAATCCTCTTCAGTCAATAAAAGTTTATCCTGTTCCTGCTAACGATAGATTGTTTATCCAGTCTCCGGTGCAAGGTGCTATGCAGATCACTCTGCTGGATCAAACAGGAAGAGTTTGCCGCAACATACATGCGACAACCAATTCAACAGAAATGAATGTTGCAGATCTTTCATCCGGCATCTATTTCCTTCGTTTTGAAACCGAAAATAATACGATCACCAAAAAAGTAATACTTAATTGATGGTATTTGCAGATTGAATCAATCTGTTTATTACTTTTGCTTATCGTTCTTTAAAAAATACTCATCCGCCGGTGGCGGATACACTTATCAAGAAAGGTGGAGGGATTGCGCCCTGTGAAACCTTGGCAACCCTTATTCACCACAGCGAATAGAAGGTGCCAACTCGCTCTTCCCAAAAGGAAGTCAGATAAGTCAGAATCGATTTGTAAAATATACTATCATTATATAAAATCTCCTCTGACTTTGTCGGAGGAGATTTTTTTTTGAAGTCTTTTGAAGTAAGTGTAAATGTATTTTGGTTAAAAGGTTAACAGCTTTGCAGGTTAACAGGTTTGCATACTGAAACCTGCAAACCTGGAACCTGCAAACCATTCCTCACATGAACCCAATTCCGATCATTCAATTAAAACTTATCAATGAATCACCCACATTCAATAAAAGAAGAATTAAAGAAACGAATCCTGATAATCGATGGTGCAATGGGTACTATGATTCAGCGTTATCGTCTTGAAGAAAATGATTTTCGCGGAACACGCTTTGCAGATTTTTCACATTTATTAAAAGGTAATAATGATCTTCTCTCAATCACTCAGCCGCAGATCATAGAAGAAATACATTTGCAGTATCTGAAAGCCGGTGCTGATATCATTGAGACAAATACCTTCAGTGCACAGAGAATTTCTATGGCTGATTATAGTCTTGAAGATATTTCGTATGAACTGAATTATGAATCAGCTAAGATCGCCAAAGCTGCAGTAGAGAAGTATCGTTTGGAAACCGGTGATTCGAAAAAATGGGTTGCAGGTGCAATAGGTCCGACAAACAGAACACTAACTCTTTCGCCGGATGTGAATAATCCTGCTTTCAGAGCAGTAACGTTTGATCAGGTTGCAGAAGCATATGTAGAACAGGTAAGAGGTTTGATTGATGGTGGTGTCGATCTTATTCTGATAGAAACAATTTTTGATACAATGAATGCTAAAGCAGCATTATTTGCTGTACAGCAGGTTTTCGAAGAGAAGAATATCACATTGCCTTTGATGATCTCAGGAACGATAACCGACGCCAGTGGTAGAACTCTTTCCGGACAAACTGTAGAAGCATTTTTGAATTCTGTATCACACATGGATCTTTTAAGTATCGGTCTGAATTGTGCTTTAGGTGCTAAAGAAATGCGCCCATACATTGAAGAGCTTTCAGTTAAAGCTCCATTCTATATTAGTGCTTATCCAAATGCCGGACTTCCAAATCAGTTTGGAGAATATGATGAGACACCTGAACACATGGGCCATCACATGAGTGATTTCCTGAATCATGGCTTCTTAAATATTGCCGGCGGTTGTTGCGGAACTACTCCTGAACATATTGCACATATTGCAAAACTTGCAGCAACAGTAAAACCGCGCCCTATTCCGGAAGTAGAACCTTATTTACGGATCAGCGGACTTGAAGCTGTTACTCTTCGTCCTGAATCGAATTTTATGAATGTCGGTGAACGGACAAATGTGACGGGTTCAAAGAAATTTTTGCGACTCATCAAGGAAGAACAATACGAAGAAGCTTTATCGGTTGCGCGTGAACAAACAGAAGGAGGAGCACAGGTCATTGATATCAACATGGATGAAGGAATGTTGGATGCACATTATGCAATGACAACCTATCTGAATTACATTGCCTCTGAACCGGATATTGCAAAACTTCCGATCATGATCGATTCATCAAAGTTTCCGGTTATTGAAACTGCTTTGAAATGTACGCAGGGGAAATCTGTCGTGAATTCAATTTCACTGAAAGAAGGAGAGAAGGAATTTTTACGACAGGCAAAGATAGTACGTCGTTACGGCGCCGCTGTGATCGTAATGGCCTTTGATGAAAAAGGACAGGCCGATACACTTTCACGAAGAATAGAGATCTGTGAACGTGCCTACAAACTACTCACCGAAGAAATAAATTTCCCGCCGCAGGATATTATTTTCGACCCCAATATTTTCCCTGTAGCAACAGGTATGGATGAACACAGAAAAAATGCCGTTGATTATTTTGAAGCAACGAAATGGATAAAGAAAAATCTTCCATTTGCAAAAGTCAGCGGAGGTGTAAGTAATGTGTCGTTTTCATTTCGCGGAAATGATATAGTTCGTGAAGCCATTCACTCTGCATTTTTATTTCATGGTGTTAAAGCCGGAATGGATATGGGAATTGTGAATCCAAGTCAGCTTCAGGTTTACGACGATATTCCGGCTGATCTGCTGAAAGCAGTTGAAGATGTCTTGTTCGATAAAAATGATGAAGCCACAGAAAAATTGATTGCAATTGCCGAGTCTCTGAAAGGCCAGGTAAATGTGAAAGAAGAAAAAGATGAAGCCTGGCGCAGAGAGCCTGTGGAAAAACGACTTACTCATGCATTGGTCAAAGGTATAACAGATTATATCAAAGTCGATCTTGAGAAAGCTCGTTCAAAATACGAAAAGACATTGCATATCATTGAAGGCCCTCTGATGGATGGAATGAATGTAGTCGGAGATCTTTTTGGCGCCGGTAAGATGTTTCTGCCACAAGTTGTGAAAAGCGCTCGTGTAATGAAGAAGGGTGTTGCCTATCTGACTCCTTATCTGGAAGCTGAAAAAACAGAAAAGCAAAGTAAAGCCGGTAAGGTTTTACTTGCCACAGTAAAAGGAGATGTCCATGATATTGGAAAGAATATTGTTGGAGTTGTACTTGCATGCAACAACTACGACATCGTTGATCTTGGTGTTATGGTGCCTGCAGAAAAGATTCTTGAAGCAGCACGAAGAGAAAATGTTGATGTCATCGGCTTAAGTGGTTTGATCACGCCTAGTCTGGATGAAATGGTACACGTTGCAAAGGAATTGCAACGTGAGAATTTTACAATTCCATTGATGATCGGAGGAGCTACGACTTCCAAGGTTCACACAGCTGTAAAGATAGAGCAGAATTATTCTAATCCGGTAATACATGTTAATGATGCCTCGAAATCCGTAACGGTCGTTTCTAATTTACTTTCCAAAGGACTCCGGGAACAATTTGTAAAGAATAATTCGGAAGAGAATGAAAGACTTCGTCAGTATCATATCAATGCAAGATCGAAAGCAGAGATCCTTTCACTGGAAAATGCGCAGGAAAATAAATTTAAAATTGACTGGAATTCTTCTGAAATAATTGCACCGGAAATGCTGGGAACAAAAGTATTCAGGGACTATTCTATAGAAGAAATTGCTGCGTATATCGACTGGACTCCATTCTTTATCAGTTGGGAAATGAAAGGTTCTTATCCAAAGATACTGAAGGATCCTGTAAGAGGCGAAGAAGCAAGTAAGCTTTTCAATGATGCGCAGAAAATGTTGAAGCAGATCATCAATGAAAAATGGATTTCTGCAAATGCTGTTGTTGGAATATTTCCTGCTCTGGCTACAGGCGACGACATTGAAGTACTTGATCATGATGGAACGAAACCTGTTGCTAAATTTCATACACTTCGTCAGCAAAGCAGGAAAGCAGATGGTTTTGCCAATATTGCTTTAGCAGATTTTATTAAGCCAAAATCACTTGTATTAGCGGAACAGAAATCGGCAGCAAAATCAAATTCTGTTACTACTGCACCTGAAACCGATTTTATCGGGGCATTTGCATTGACTACCGGAATAGGAATGGAGAAATGGATTGAGAAATTTGAAAAAGACCATGATGATTATTCTTCCATAATGTTGAAAGCATTAGCTGACCGACTTGCTGAAGCATTTGCAGAATTGATGCATGCGAAAGTTCGTCGTGAACTTTGGGGTTATGCTTCAAATGAAACATTGAGCAATGATGAAATGATAAAAGAAAAATACAAAGGTATTCGACCTGCTCCCGGATATCCTGCACAACCTGATCACACTGAAAAGCATACAATCTGGAATTTACTCGATGTTGAAAATAATACAGGAATCACATTGACAGATAGTCTGGCAATGTATCCTACTTCTTCAGTAAGTGGTTTGTATTTTGCAAATCCGGAGTCACATTATTTTGGGCTAGGTAAGATCTCTAAAGACCAGGTCAGATCGTATGCAGAAAGAAAAGGGCTTTCAATTGAAGAAGTTGAACGCTGGTTAGGTTCTGTAATTCTATAATATGAAAAAATTTTTGCACGGCCCTTAAGGGCCGTGCAAAAATTTTCAATAAATAATCAAAGGAGCGGAAACTATTTCATTCCCTTTTTTCAGCCTTAAAAAGTACATTCCACTTTCTAAATTAATTGAAACTGAAAACAAATTATTATCTGTTGAAATTGTCTTGTAAATAATTTTTCCACTTATATCGATTATTTCTAACTCGTCAAATTTGCTGTTTGCCTGTACAGTAAAATTTCCATTATTGGGATTAGGATAAACTGACCAATCTGAATTTACTGTTAAATCTTCTATTCCTGTATTTAACCCTGAATGATATCTGACCAAAAAGAAATTATCGGGTGTGCTTGCAGGCGCAGATCCGCAAATGACGATGTCGGAATTCAGATCCAGAGTCATTCCATAAATATTGTGTTGTGCTGATGCCACCTGAATATATGAGATTCCATTTGTTCCAAATGTCGCATCGTTAGTTCCATCTTCATTGAACCTGGTAACTCCGAACGAACTTCCAATAATACTTGTTTTTCCGGCTACAAGAATTTTTCCATCTGACTGTATTTCTATTGCTCTGCCCCAATCGTCATTCCCTGTCCCAAAATCTCTCATTGCAATACCATTCGAGCCAAAGCCATTATCCAGAACTCCATTTGAATCAATTCTTACAATAACAAAATCGTAATCGAAGCCATTGTATGCAGTTCCACCAAATACAATTTTCTTATCGTTCTGAACTTTGATACTATAACCATAGTCATCGTCGTTAATTCCAACTGGATATTGACCTATTCCATTTGTGGAAAAAGAGTTGTCCAAAGACCCGTTTTCATTATATCGTGCACACGTGAAAGTATAATTGTTTCCATTTTGAATATCCCCGGCCAGAAGGATCTTGTCATCGTTTTGGACGGCAATCGAATAGCAATTGTCATTCTCCGAACCGATAGCTGTAATTACACTTCCGTTAGTTCCAAATGAACTGTCTACTATTCCATTCGGATCGAATGCAACCATTGTAAAATCCGTGTTGGCACCATTATATGAAGTACCGGCAAGAATGATTCTTCCATTACTCTGAAGAGCTATCCCTTGTGCATAATCACCAAATGTTGTTCCACCAATTCCTGCAATAGTAAATCCGCCTGTACCGAACTGTGTATCCGGATTACCTGTGCTGTCATAACGTGCAACTACAAATTGCGTCCCGCTACCATCATAAGTATGTCCGCCTAAAACAATTTTTCCGTCAGGCTGCATGACTGAACAAAAGGAATAATTCAGAATGCCGCCGGGGATTGCTGTTGTTGTTTTTCCATTGGTTCCAAATTGTGTGTCCAATGTACCATTGTGATTAAACCTGGTTATACAAAGTTCGCTGACTGAACCGACATAGACCTGACCAGTTACAATATACTTGCCGTCAGACAAAGCGATCACGTTCCTGGATGTGGCAAGACCGGTAGAACTCAAAGGTGTTTGTGAAACTCCATTTATCCCAAAAGTGCTGTCAATGATTCCGGCCTGAGAATATGCATTCAGCGAAAACAGGAATGAAATTATTATCAATTTAAAAGGTAAATTAGACATAGCTTATGGTTTTTGAATTTCTTAAAACTACCATCTTCAGCAAAAAATTACAATACTCAGTTTGGAGTAGGAAAATGATATTTTTAAAATGAGAAAAGTAAAAATATCATGAAAAAACCTCTGGCATATTTTTTTAATATTTTTTAGTATGAAAAAGAACAAAAATATAACAATGATGCAGTTCTCCATTGTGTTCAGCTTCATTTATGTTTTGATTTACTGCCTTGGACTTGGCGGTGTGTTTGATTTCGAATATACATTCCTTTTATACCTTTGTTCACCTGCAATAATTTTATGGGTTGTTTATTCTATCCTGAATGATAAAAATGTCCCTTCCAAAAACTTTACGGATTATTTTTATCAGGATTCGGAGATAAAAAGAACAAAAGAGGTCAGGTAGTTTTAATTTTATTTTGAACTGACTTTTATTGCACAGAATTCATTCTACTTAACATTCCGATTGTTAATCATATTATTAATGGATTTACAATTCTTACTATTTATCCGTTAATTTTATACCTTATGAATGAAATCTCGAAAAAGAAGAAAAGTTATCCTATTTCTGAAGAACTCTTCATTTATCTTGAAGACTTCGGGAGGATAGAAGAATTGCCTTTCGTTTATCAGGATCTGTTACGGTATAATTATTCAATCCAGCTTTCGAATAAGGCAGGTCAAGACACCCTTTGGGAAACAGTTTTTTATACACCTCAGGAAACGGAAGAACTGAATCGCAGACTGGTGATGACGTATGCTATGATGAAGGTAGAAGGAAATATGTCATTGATGGAGCATTTATATGTTGACAGAATAGATTATTGCCCGTTTGGAAATTCTCGTCCGTTCAGGATCCGTATAAAAAATCAATACAATGATAACTACGATTACTTCTATGTAAAACTTGCTGATGCTTCTCGCGTATATGGATTGGAATTTGAAGATATCCTCTCTCCGAACAGGATCAATTACATGGTCAATGCTGATACATTGGTCGAAGAACATATTATCGGTATTCCCGGCGATCAATTCATTCAGAATAATCTCCGTGATCTTACCGTTAATCATACACGACTGGCAAAGGAATTTATTAAGTTCAATGAACGATGTTTTGTCAGACTACTCGGTGATATGCGTTCGTACAATTTTGTTATTGATATGACGGCCGATTTTGATGATACTCAATTCCGTTTTAGGGCAATTGATTTTGATCAGCAATGTTACGAAGGTAAACGTACCATGTACCTGCCACAGTTTTTCAAAGAAAATAATCCATACGTTGATCTTTGTGTAAAGTATATGAATAAGGAAACTATTCTTCAATATCAACTTGAGGAACGGTCTCTGATTTCACGTAGAATGAAAACCGCCCGCTTCCGTTTAGCTTCTTTACTTGAAGTCATGGAAGGTGATGAGATAAGTCAAAAAGATAAAGTCATCCAACTGCGCGAAGAACTAGCCATTCATTACAAATCTGATCGCTTCAAAAAATGTAAAAGCATGGGCCAGATCATGAAGGTGAGTCTGGATATGATTTCGGTACACTAAAAATGATTTCGGATTTCGAATCTCGGATCAGGCAATTGATCCAACTGAATAAGTCATTCAACTTCATGCCGCTAAATAAAGTGTTGAAATTCAATATTTTAAATTTAGATAATATTAATGTTTAAACTTACGGAGGATGTTGGTTTAGGCACAATCCGAAATCCGAAATCCGCATTCCGAAATCCAAAAAATAATTGGTTAATCTTGGTTAACGACCCAATTTATCTTTAGTTTTATCCTAATTTCGCCCGGTAACAGGAATTCTTGTATGACTAAAAAATATTCAACTCTTTTTATAGCATTGCTATTATTTATAGGCAATGTAAAGGGTCAGACTAGCTGGACATTGCAACAATGTCTGCAACGTGCTCTTGATTACAATATCACAATCAAACAATCAGTTTTAAGTAATGAGATCGACAAGATCACTGTCAACCAAAATACTGCTGCATTATTTCCAAGTTTAAATGGCAGCGCTTCACAAAACTGGTATTATGGAAAAGTATTGATCCGAATACGAACTCTTATACAACTCAGGAGGTAAAATCAAATTCTTTTTCCTTGAGTAGTTCTGTTTCAATCTTCGAAGGTTTTACAGTTCAGAATTCATTAAAGCAAAGCAAACTGAATTATTTGTCGTCGCAGAATGAACTGAAGAAGATCCAGAACGATGTTTCTCTCAGCGTGGTCAATTTTTTCCTGCAGGCAATGTACAACCAGGAACTTCTTACTATTACCACAGATCAGGTTGATGCATCAAAAGTGCAGCGGGACAGAATGAAAAGAATGTATGAATTGGGATCGATCAGCAAAAGTAATTATCTCGATCTGGAATCTCAATTTGCTTTGGATGAAGTCCGGTTAATTCAGGCACAAGCGCAATATGATCAGTCGATCCTGTCCCTGACACAATTACTGGAACTTGATTCAGTTGAGAATTTTACGATTGCTGCTCCGGAAATCACAATCCCTGAAATTGATATCAATCAATTTAATACAAATGCGATTTATGCAAAAGCCCTTACCAATCAGCCGGACATAAAAAGTTCTGAATACAAAGTATTAAGTTCAGAAAAGTCATTGGCAATTGCCAGAGGAAATTATTATCCGCGGATAAGTGCCAGCGGTTCTTTGAGTACAAATTATTCAAACTCCGGTCAGAGCATTGTTGATTTTACTACCGGTCCTCCTATAACCACTCTTACCGGTTACACTTCCAATGGAGAAGATGTTTATACTGTAACTCCGAATATCACACCTGTTTACAGCGAAACACCGTTCAATGATCAGATCGATAATAATCTGGGAAAATCAGTTGGTATTACTTTACAGGTGCCGATTTTCAATGGACTTGCTGCGCGAAGTAATGTGAACAGAGCTAAGCTCAATTATAAGATCACTCAACTGAATCATGAGTCGAATAAAAAGAATTTATACAAAAGCGTGCAACAGGCAGTAATTGACGCTTCCTCTTCCTATAAGAAGTTTATTGCAGGACAAAGAAGTGTTGAAGCACTTGATGAATCATTTAAATTCAGTCAGAGAAGTCTGGACCTCGGTTCAATTTCAACAATTGATTATTTAACAGCAAAAAATAATTTCGCTAAAGCTCAGACTGATCTGTTGCAGGCGAAGTATGATTATATCTTCCGTGTGAAGATCATTGATTTTTACCAGGGAAATCCACTGACATTTTAATTTCTGACATATGCAGAAGAAGAAAAATAATATTTTAAAATGGCTGATCATAATTGTGATCGTGCTGATCGTATTTGCAATTATCGGAAAAAAAGCCGGCTGGATTGGCGGTGCAGAAAAGAAATTGGTAGCAACGGAGAAAGTAGAGAAGCGTGATATAATCGAGATCGTTTCTGCCAGCGGAAAAATTCAACCTGAAGTTGAAGTAAAGATCTCGCCTGATGTTTCCGGAGAGATCGTTGAACTTCATGTGAAAGAAGGCGATCGTGTAAAGAAAGGACAATTACTTGCTAAGATCCTTCCGGATATTTATCAGTCTTATCTCGACAGAGCGAATGCAGCCCTTAATTCTTCTAAAGCAAATCTTGAAAATGCAAAATCAAGATTGTTGCAATCGAAGTCTCAATTAGAAAAAACCAGACTGACATTTGAAAGAAACCAGAAGTTATATGAAGAAAAACTGATCTCAGCTTCCGATTGGGAATCTGTAAGGTCTGCTTATGAAGTTGCGAAAGCAGAAGTTGATGCTTCCATTCAAAATGTTTCTGCATCTGATTTTGGTGTCAGAAGTTCTGAAGCTACAGTAAAAGAATCACAGGATAATTTAAGGAAGACTACAATTTTTGCTCCTGTTGATGGCACGATTTCAAAATTAGGTGTTGAACAAGGTGAACGTGTTGTTGGAACCTCACAGATGGCGGGAACGGAGATGTTTGTTCTTGCGGACTTGAATGAAATGGAAGTTAGTGTTGATGTAAATGAAAATGATATTGTGAGAGTTCATGTTGGAGATACAGCGATCATAGAAGTTGATGCATACATCGGTAAGAAGTTTAAAGGTGTTGTCACTGAAGTTGCAAACTCTGCAAATGTAAGTGGGTTAAGCGTAGATCAGGTAACAAACTTTACTGTTAAAGTAAGAGTGTTGCGTGATTCTTATCTTGATATCGTAGACAAAGATCATCCTGAAAGAAATGTTTTTAATCCCGGTATGTCTGCAACAGTAGATATCCGCACGAAGCGTGTTTCAAATGCATTGTCAGTACCTATTCAATCTGTTACGACACGCGATACGACAGGTAACATGGCTTCAGATTCAAAATCGTTTGGTAATCAGGAAATGAAAGACCAAAGTGAAATGGAAGTCAAAGATTCCAAGAATAAAACAGAAGAAGTAGAGAAGAAGGATCTTGAATGTGTTTTTGCAATTGAAAATGGTAAAGTAAAACTTATTCCTGTTGTAATCGGAATTCAGGATAACAATCACATCGAGATAAAAAGCGGATTGAAAGAAGGACAAGAAATCGTTTCTGCACCATATAGTATGATCGCAAAAACATTAAAAGATGGCGATGCTGTAGAAGTAGTTCAGAAAGATAAACTTTATTCTGCCGAGAAAAAATAGCCGCATGCCGCTCATTCTTTCACTCGAAACTGCAACGACCAATTGCTCAGTTGCTCTGGCTTCCGATGGAAAGGTAATTGCCGCAAGAAGCATCAACAGCGGCTATTCACATGCAGAAAAGATAAACGTTTTTATTCAGGAAGTAATTGATCAGGCCGGTTTCAGTTTGAAAGATCTGAATGCAATTGCCGTCAGCAGCGGTCCCGGTTCTTATACAGGCTTAAGAATAGGCGTCAGTACAGCGAAAGGATTATGTTACGCTTTGGATCTCCCTTTGATCGCTATCAATACGCTCGACGCAATGGCATATGGAATGAATGCCGGAAGTAATGATCTGTTGGTTCCAATGATCGATGCAAGACGAATGGAAGTTTACAGTGCAGTTTATGATCAGCAGAAAAACAGATTGAGTGAACCGCAGGCAATAGTTGTTGATGAAAATTATTATTCAACTTTCAGAGACAAACAAAAATTATTGCTTGGAGGTGATGGTGCTGATAAATGCAGGGAATTATTCAAGACTGATCAGGGAATGGAAATTCAGGAAGGCTTTATGCCGCAAGCCGAATTCATGGCCGGACTTTCTGAACAAAAATTCAAAAATTCCGAATTTGAAAATGTGGGTTTGTTTGAGCCGTTTTATCTGAAGGAATTTGTCGCCGGCCCAAAGAAGCAAACCTTTTAAGATAATCTTTTTTTTAAGCGCAAGTCTACAAGTAGATCTAGGATTAAAAAGCTCTGCACTAAATCTGCGAGTTCTGCGAGATCTGCGGGAGAAAAAAATAACGCTTAATTTATTTCCCGCAGATCTCGCAGAACTCGCAGATTTAGCGCAGAGATAATTCCGTGATCTCGTTGTGAACTTGCGTTCTTGTGTTAAAAATTTTCACTCCTTCTCTAAAACCAAATCATCATTCTCCACCATCGTAGCCTCATTCAAATGAAGCTTCTTGACTTTGATATCTGCTGATGCGGTAATGGTGGTTTCCATTTTCATTGCTTCGATCGTAAACAGTGGCGCATTCTTTTTTACCAGATCACCTTCTTTCACAAAGATCTTCGTAAGTCGACCTTGCAATGGAGAACCAATATGATTGTCGCCTTTAGCTTTAACATGTGAGATCTTCTCAACTTTAGCTTTATGATCCTTTACTTCAATAGAACGTGTTTGTCCATTCAAACGGAAGAATACAGTTCTGTTTCCATTTTCATCTACATTATCTGAAATGTAGAGTAAACGAATCAACAACGTCTTACCTCGTCCTATATTTACAAGAATTTCTTCATTGCTTTTCATTCCGTAGAAAAATGCAGGAGTAGGGAGTGAGGTTACATCACCATATTGCTTATTGAAATTATAATACTCTTCAAAAACTTTTGGATAAAATTTCCACGACAGGAAGTCAAGGAAACTCTGATAGTTGTCAAATTTTTTCTGAAACTCTTCGAATTCAATTTCAAAGTCAATTGGTTTCAGATGCGCATTTGGCAGATCTGTATATGGTTTCTGGTCTCTGAGAATTATTTTTTGTAATTCTTTCGGCCAGCCTCCAAACGGTTGTCCAAGATCGCCTTTGAACATACTCTTCACAGACTCCGGAAACGACAGATTTTCTTTTTTGAAGATGTCTTCTTTTGAAAATTTGTTATTCACCATAAACATTGCCATATCTCCGACAACTTTTGATGATGGTGTTACTTTTACAATATCACCGAACATTTCATTTACATCTTCATAGGCTTTTTTGATCTCATCCATTCTTTCTGCAAGCCCAAGAGAAATTGCCTGTGGCTTCAGATTTGAATATTGTCCACCGGGAATTTCGTGTTTATAGACTTCAGCTGTTCCTGCCATCAGACCGGATTCAAAAGGATAGTAATACTCTCTGACAGTTTCCCAGTAATTGGAAAATTCATTCAGAGAATTTACATCTGTCTTTGTTTCATAAGGTGTATTGCGTAATGATTCAACAAGAACATTGAAATTCGGCTGACTCGTCAAGCCTGACAACGAACTTAAAGCAACATCAACAACATCAACTCCTGCTTCAATCGCTTTCAGATAAGATGCATTTTGAATCGATGATGTATCGTGTGTATGCAAATGAATCGGAATGTCAATCGATTTCTTCAATTCCTTCACCAGAATTTCTGCTGCATATGGCTTAAGTAATCCTGCCATATCTTTTATTGCAAGAATGTGGGCACCGCTGTCTTCAAGTTGTTTTGCAAGATCTACATAATATTGCAATGAATATTTCTGACGCTTCGGATCCATTATATCTCCCGTGTAACAGATACATGCTTCTGCAATTCCTGAAGTACGTTCTCTTACTGCATTGATAGAATTTTTTCATACTGTCGATCCAGTTCAGTGAATCGAAGATGCGGAAAACATCGATGCCGCTATCCCAGCTTTTCTCTATGAATTTTGTAACAAGATTATCAGGATATGAAGTATAGCCGACAGCATTCGAACCACGGATAAGCATTTGCAGCATAATGTTTGGAATCGCAGAACGTAAGGCTTCTAAACGTTTCCATGGACATTCATGTAAAAACCGGAGAGCAACATCGAAGGTAGCACCACCCCACACTTCCATAGAAAATAATTCCGGATGACGGTGTGAGAAACTTTCTGCGACTTTCAGCATGTCTTGTGTCCGTACACGTGTCGCAAGTAATGACTGATGTGCATCGCGCAAAGTTGTATCCGTAAACATTACCTGCTTTTGATCTTTCAGCCACTTTGCAAATTTCTCAGGACCAAGATCGTCGAGCATTTGTTTTGTTCCGGGAATTATTTTTTCGTTCCGGTTGAATTCAGGAACTTTCGCTGTATGAAAAATTTTCGAATGATCGATCTTTGATACATCCGGATTTCCATTCACCATTACATCGGCCATGTAACGAAGGATCTTAGTTCCCCGATCCTGACGGACTTCAAACTGAAAAAGAGCCGGATATTTTTCTATGAAGCGAACTGTAATTTGCCCGCTTTCAAATTCATTGTGATTTAAAACGTTTTCAAGAAAAAGAATATTTGTTTTAACACCTCTGATCCTGAATTCGCGTAAGGCACGAAGCATTCTCCGGCGCGCACCTTTTAATGTTCTTCCTTTTGCAGTGATCTTTACAAGCATTGAATCAAAGAAGGGAGAAACCTTCACGCCTTGATACGAACTTCCTTCATCGAGACGAATTCCATATCCGCCTGCATGGCGATAAGCTATGATAGTTCCGTAATCAGGTTTGAAATCATTCTGCGGATCTTCTGTTGTTATCCTGCATTGAATTGCAACACCTGTGAAAGTGAGTTTATCCTGAGTGGGAATTTCAATAGGTCTTTCATGCAACCTATTTCCTTCTGCAATTAGGATCTGACTTCTGACAATATCAATTCCTGTGATTTCTTCAGTAACGGTATGTTCTACCTGAATCCTTGGATTGACTTCGATGAAAAATATATTTTCGTCTTTGTCAACGAGAAATTCTACAGTACCGGCATTATTATAATTCACAGTTTTTGCAATATTCAATGCATAACTGTAGAGTTTGTCTTTTGCTTCCTGAGAAAGAGAAGGAGCAGGAGCGATCTCTATTACTTTCTGAAATCTTCGCTGCACACTGCAATCACGTTCGAATAAATGAACGATGTTCCCGAAATTATCACCCAGTATCTGAACTTCTATGTGTTTAGGATCGTCAACATATTTCTCAATAAAAATTGTGTCGTCACCAAAAGCATTTCCGGCTTCGCGTTGAGCTTCTGCAAAAGATTTTTTTAAATTTTCTTCGTCATTGATAACGCGCATTCCTCGTCCGCCACCGCCGGCACTGGCTTTCAATATTACCGGTAGACCAATTCTTTTTGCTTCTTCCAAAGCAATTTCAGGAGTAGTAAGTTTGACTTTGTTGTCTTCAATAACAGGTACATTGCATGAACGCGCAACTAGTTTTGATTTTACTTTATCGCCCAGCTGTTCCATTACTTCCGGGGTTGGGCCTATGAAAATAATTCCTTCTTCACGGCAACGAGTTGCGAAGCGGACATTCTCGGAAAGAAATCCGTAACCCGGATGTATTGCCTGAACTTTATTTTGTTTAGCAACACGAATGATCTCTTCAATATCGAGATATGGTTTCAGCGGATCATTGTCGTTTCCGATCTGATAAGCTTCATCAGCTTTGAAGCGATGCAAAGAATAACGGTCTTCGTAAGTAAAAACTGCAACAGTCCGGATGCTTAACTCAGCAGCCGCTCGAAGTACACGAATTGCGATCTCCCCGCGATTTGCGACAAGGATCTTTCGAATTTTTTCCATATTGAAATTCCGGATTTTTAATGACTTACCATCAATACGATCCCAATGGGGTTTCTGTTACTGAAAATGGCCGTCTTATGACTAAAATATACCCTTCATCTTACAAAAAATCATGCCTTCAGACTAGGATTTATAGGATTAATAGGATTAATAGATTTAAGGATTACATGGAAGTAATTGTAATGACTATTGACAGATATTGAACAACGGGTTAATCAATGCTGAAGTAATTTCAATGCATCTCCTGCACTCTCAACAGGAAGTTTACATGTTTTATTTTCGCAAACATAAATGTAAGTCTTATCAGGTACAAAACGATTTGTCAAGAGCGGTAATTCGCTCGTATTGCTTACGCTTCCTGCAAGTAAAACATTGGGTAAATAATGTGAAGCGATCTTTTTTCGTTTTGCTTCTGCGTCTTTTCCGGAAATAACTGTTTGCTTAAATGGAGATGTAAAATTCATCATCAGATTTGCCCAATTGCTATATGCTGATCCCCACTTCGACATTTCTGAAGCTACATTGGAAAGCATTGTTCGTGCGATCGCTGTGTATTTCGGTTCTTCAAAATATTCTCCAAGTATGAAAAGATTATTTGCCATCTCAGAGTTGGATGCCGGAATTACATTGTCGGAAATTTCTTTTGTTCGGGTGATAAGTGAATGATCAAGATCAGAAGTAAACCAGAACATTCCATTCTGTTCATCATAAAAATGTTCAATTGCTGCTTCAGTCAGACGTTGTGCTGAATAAAGCCAGCTTTCATCAAAAGTAACTTTGTAAAGTGAAATTAATGCTGAAGTAGTGAATGCATAATCTTCAAGATAGCCTGTGTGTAATTTACCTTTGTGACTTTCTACATGAAGTAAATGTCCGGCAGAATTATATGCATTCTGTTTTATATTTTTCATACACTGTAATGCTTCGTTGAGATAAGAACTATCGCCAAAAGTCTGATAGGCATCACATAGTCCTGAAATCATCAGTGCATTCCATGAAGTGATCATTTTTTTGTCAATTCCCGGGCGAATTCTGTGTTCGCGATGATTGAGAAGTTTAAACTTTATACCTGAAATATAATTTCCGAATTCTTCAATCGACAGATCATATTTCTTTGCCAGAATTTCATTGTCAAGATATCTGACAGGAAGAAAATTCTCTTCTTCCCAAAAACCTCTTTCATTGATGTTGAAATAATCGTAGATCAATTCCTTCTGACGATCATTTGCAATTGGAGGAAATGAAATTGTTTCCAACTCAGCCTTTGTCCACACATAAAATTTGCCTTCTTCACCTTCTGAATCAGCATCAATCGCTGAATAATACTTTGCATTACCATCCGACATTTCTCTTTTAAGAAAACTCACAGTTTCTTCTACTATCTGTTTGTATAACGGATCCTGATTGGTCTGATATGCTTTAGAATACAGACTGATCAACTGTGCATTGTCATAAAGCATTTTTTCGAAATGCGGAATTTTCCATGCGCTATCTATGGAATACCGTGCAAATCCGCCACCGATCTGATCGTAGATTCCGCCATAAGCCATCTTTTTCAAAGTCAGATTTACATGGTCTAAAAGTTTGGCGTCTTTATTTTCCGTAGCATAACGAAGTAAAAATGTATAGTTGTTTGGCAAAGGAAATTTTGGTGAACGATTCGGGCCACCATCGTGATTGTCAAGATAGTTTTTCCATTGTCCAACAGTATTTTCCAGAACTGTTTTATCAAAAGTTGTCTGTGAAGCAAGTGACGATGTAAACTCCGGCTGATGCATTCCCTGCAATAATTCTTCGCCATATTTATAAGCCTGAGCAGGATTTTCTTTGTAGAATTGTGCAAGTTTTAATAGCAGATCTTTCCATGTTGCATTCTGAAAATAAGTGCCACCATAAATTGGTTTTCCATCAGGAAGTGTGATACAATTTAATGGCCAGCCTCCACTGCCTGTCATCAATTGAACAGCTTTCATGTATACCTGATCGACATCAGGTCGTTCTTCTCGGTCGACTTTGATGCAAAGGAAATTATCGTTCATGATCTTTGCTGTAGCAGAATCTAAAAACGATTCTTTCTCCATCACATGACACCAATGACAAGAAGAGTAGCCGATTGAAATCAGGACTAACTTATTCTCTCGTTTTGCCTGAGCCCAGATATCTTCAGACCAGGGATGCCAATCGACCGGATTATTGACATGCTGCTGCAAATACAGGCTCTTTTCCCCTAAAAGGTGATTTGATCCGGTTGATTGCATAAACGGCTGTTTCATATTCCTGCAAGTTACCAGTAATAAGGCAATTTGCACAAATACCTGAATTCGAAATAATGACAATTTAGGTAGATTTTAGTTCGATAAGTTTCCTTTAAATTCGCAGTTCTGGACTTGAAAGAAACCCTTAAATTCCTTCAAAATTCCAATATTTAATGTTAGTCAAACTTATTTATAATTCAGCATAAAACTAATTCCAAAATCGATTTTGATAATTGTTTTTTTTAATTACATTTGCATCCCTCAAAAAGAGGAATTAAGTCGAAATAATATGTACGCAATTGTAAACATAGCCGGACAGCAATTTAAAGTGGTAAAAGACCAACAGGTAATTGTCCACCGTTTGGAAGGCGAAGAAGGAAAAAAGCTGGAATTCAGCGACGTAGTTTTAGTTGAAAACGCGGGAAAAGTAAAAGTTGGAACACCGGCAGTAAAAGGTGCTTCAGTTTCTGCAAGTATCGTAGGTCACTTACGTGGTGACAAAGTGATCATCTTCAAAAAGAAACGTCGTAAAGGTTATCAGAAACAAAGCGGTCACCGTCAGGATTTGACACGCATTCAGATCAACGCTATTACAGCATAATTTTACTAGTCATTAACCTGATAAAATCTAAAGATCATGGCACATAAAAAAGGGGTAGGTAGTTCGAGGAACGGTCGCGAATCGCACAGTAAACGCCTTGGTATTAAAATCTTCGGAGGTCAACATGTGATCCCGGGAAATATCATCATCCGTCAGCGTGGTACTAAACACATGCCCGGCGCAAACGTTGGAATCGGAAAAGATCATACGATCTATTCTTTGATCGAAGGAAAAGTAGTTTTCCGTAAAAAAGCAGATCAGAAAAGTTATATTTCTGTAGCTCCTCTTGAAGTAGCAGAAGCATAATCAAATTCTATAATATTAAGAAGCTGCCTCCACAGGCAGCTTTTTTTTTGCCTGAAATTTTTCATTGAAAACTTTATCCCTTATCTTGAAATTCTACAAATTGATAGTAATATGATCACTAAATCTACACTCGATTTTCTTACCAAAATAAAAAAGAATAATAACCGCGACTGGTTCGAAAAGAACAAAGCGAAATACATTTCTGCAAAAGATAATGTAGCTGATCTCATTGATGCATTCTTAAAAGAAGCAGTGAAGTTTGAAAAAGGTCTTGCGAATCTTTCTTCGAAAGATTGCGTGTACAGGATCTACCGCGATGTGCGCTTTTCAAAAGACAAGAAGCCATATAAAAATAATCTCGGAGCCAGTGTCAATGTTGGTGGTAAGAAAGCAATGAATGCAGGCTACTACATCCATATTGAACCGGGAAGAGCGTTCATAGCAGGTGGTATGTGGATGCCTCCGGCAGATCAGCTTAAAATGATTCGTCAGGAAATTGATTACAATGGAAAAGATATTCGCGCCATACTGAAGAAAAAGGATTTCAATGCTTACTACGGTGGACTCGATCAGGAATACGCTTTAAAAACTTCACCAAAAGGTTATCCAAAAGATCACCCTGAAATCGATTTGCTAAAGTTAAACAGCTACATCGTCTTTCATAAATTCACCGATGCACAAGTAATGAAAAAAGATTTTCCTAAAGAACTTGCAAAGGGTGCAAAGATTATGAAGCCATTTTTGGATTTTTTGAATACAGCGATTCATGTCGGTAATTAATAAATAAAGAAATACTCTTGTCGATAAAAAAAACAATTCAGAATGGGACTTTGATCCACGTTTAAAAAGTAAATTATTTTACTAATTTGAAGCATGAAACTGTAAATTTAGAAACTGAAAAGGTCCGTTCATTTTCATTTATATACCTTTTTAGCTCTTTAATAACGTTTATTTAAAAACTTTAATTTAGGAAAGAATTGAAAAAAACCATATATTTAATCCAATAGATGTTGCATTTTTTTGTCACAATTAATCATTCTACCAATGGCTTTAATAAACAGATTCAAATTCTTTTTGGAGAAAAAAACTTTCGGTGCTTTATTGTTGATTATTTTTTTTTCAAGTGTAAGATCGCCTGGACAGATTATAACCACATTTTCAATTAATCCACCGGTTCTGAATGATACTACGAGTTTTGATATTTATGTTACTTCCAGTTATCCAAGTGGTCCTTGCGATCTGCACATTCAGAGTTATTCAGTTTTCGGGAGTATTGTAGAAGCGCAATCGGAACATTGTATTGGCTCATTGGGTTCCGCCTGCATTAGTACAGATACATTTCACATTCTGCCTTTAGTAGCAGGGACATATATTTTCAGATATGATCTTACTTATACTTTAGATTCGGCCAGTTGTACTGGTATAGCAGGGACCAATTACTATTCCACAAGCATTAGCGTATTTCCAATAATTACCGGTGTTGAATCTGACATTGCTGACATAAAATATTCTATTCACGGTAATCAACTTTATCTGCCAGACAAATATTCAGATGATGACAATTCAATTACTATATTTAATATTTCGGGGTTGGAAGTTTTTAATAAAAAATTATACGGAATAGAGGTTGTTGACCTTTCTGAGCTATCAGATGGAATTTATTTCTGCTGCTTGTTTGTAAATCAAAAGCAATATTTCATTAAATTCTTTTTACATAATTAAAAATTCAGGAAGATTATTAAGTTCTTTTATCAAAAATATGGTTGAAAATTGACGATTTTTTCATTTTTCATTCTTGATTAAAAGCCGGTGCATTTTCTAGACTTTCGACTATAATTCATTATTAATTATTCATTATTAATTAATTTTTTATATTCGTGGATGTCCAAGCCACAAAAAACTGATAAAAAACAGGTGCCTTTACTTGCATTAAGAATCTGTATTGGAGTGCTTGCATTTCTTCTTTATTCAAATACACTTTCCCATAAATTTACGCTCGACGACGACTTCTTTTTTCTGAAAAATAAAGCGGTTGCAAAAGGGGTATCATCAATCGGAAGTTTTTTTACAGAAGGAAGTCTTGAAGGCTTTTCTGATAAACAAGGATTACAGCCTTACAGACCGGTAACATTACTTTCATTTGCAATACAAAAGGAGATGACAGGATTTAAACTCGGACCGGCGCACTTTGTGAATGTCCTACTGTTTTCATTTTTATGTATTCTGCTCTTTAATTTCTTACTGAAAATTTTCCCGAGATCCAGTGTATGGATTCCGGTAATGATAACATCATTATTTCTCTTTCATCCTGTACATACGGAAGTGGTGGCAAGTATTAAAAGCAGAGATGAATTATTAGCTGCTTTATTTGGTGTCTGGTCGCTTTCGATCTTTTTTGGAAATAAATTGGAAAGGCGTTCGTGGACAAGGATAGCTTCTTCCTTATTTTTATTTGCGCTTGCTATTTTCTCAAAGGAAGGTGCAGTTGCGCTTCTTGCAATATTTCCCCTTGTATCATTGACTTTGTGTAATGAAAAATTTAAGAAAGTGATTGTCCAGTTAACGCCATTCATTTTGGTGACAGCACTTTTTCTTTTTATGCGAAATAATGCTGTTGGCTCGACGCTAACAGAAAAAAGTGCTGATGTCATAAACAACATTCTTTACGGCTCAAATGGATTTGCCGAAGGTTTTGCGACGCGAATGGAGATTCTCTGGGTGTACCTTCGATTATTATTTGTGCCGGTCAATTTGTCGTGGGATTATTCATTTAATCAGATCCCTGTGATCGGTCTTTCATCTCCCTTAGCATGGATCTCAATAGCAGTCCATCTGGCATTGATCATTTTTGCAGTTAGGATGTTTAAGAAGAAAAGTGAAATCACCTTCGGAATACTTTTCTATCTGATCACACTTGCTCCGGTAAGTAATTTGTTTTTCTTGTTCGGAGCTACGCTCGCTGAGCGGTTTTTGTTTTTACCATCAATCGGATTTTGTATTGCAATCGGGTTCGCGCTTCCTTCCTTGTTTAAAATAGATGTCCGGACATTTACAGGTGAAAATAAAACAAAACTTATTGGAACAGTGGTTGCCGTCTGTTTGATATTTGGAGTAATGACGCACAAGAGAAATAAAGACTGGGAATCAAATCTTACTATTCTTGAAGCCGGTGCAATCAGTTCTCCCAACAGTGCCCGCGCGCATTCTGCACTTGCTGCACAGTACAGAATTCAGGGCGAGACAAGTTCTGATGGCAGAGTACGCGCCGAAAATTTCAGAAATGCAATTGCAGAATTCAAAGAAGCACTGAGGATTCTTCCGGGAAATCAGTTTTCACTTTATAATCTCGGACTTACTTATCAGTTGACCGGTGACACGGTTAATGCAATGAAAACGTATCATACGACACTTGACTATTCACCCGAACATGAATTTGCTTTGAACAATCTTGGTGCGCTTTATGAAAACATTCACAAAGTTGATAGTGCAATTTATTTTTTGTCACGTCTTGTAAAAGTTAAACCTGAAAAAATTCTTTACAAAGAAAATCTTGCGATCTTTCATTTGCATGCGGGACATAATGAAACTGCAATTGCTTTGTCGCAGGAAATAATAAGTGTTCAGCCATCCAATAAAAAGGCATACATAATACTTTCGGAGGCATATAGAAATTCAGGATAGATTAAAGCAAATGGAACTAACGAACCTGATACAAAGGGAAATGAATTTGGATTTTATCAACTTCGAACTAGATTAATTTAAATTGAATTTATGGAAGGATTTCTTTTGGGGGCAAGGTTTCGATATTTTAAAATTGAAATTGGGTGATTAAAAAATTTCGGATTTCGGAATGCGGATTTCGGATTGATAGCCTTGTAGGAAAATGCGAGTATAATTTCTTAATAGATTGAAATTATTCCTTAAAATTATTTTTTAATTGACTAAATAAAATTAAAGCGAATTACCATTGTAAACCAAGAAATATTTACTCGTGTAAGCACCAAATCCCAATTCCGCATTCATCAATTCAATTTTTCTTTCTTCATCGCTTCAAGTCTGTTCCTTACTGTTCGCCCTGAAGCTTGAATATTGCTACATGAACTCATTGCATTCTTTAATTAATATGGTTCAATCTGATCTTTTTCATCATTTTAGAATCGATTAGCAGCTCAAGCCAAAACAAGGTTTCATCAGCTTCTTCTTCAACAATGATAATTTTATTTAAAAAATCTTTATCCGATTTGGCTCTACAAGCAGCTCTGTAATTCGCCCCTATTGAGGTTCCGGATCGTATGATCTGGTTACTGATAGTATTGCCGCTCTTAATACGAGGAATTAGTTCTATTAAATGTAAAATGGCAATCGAAAATTTTTTTGTGCGATCTTTTAAATCATCTTTATTCATCCGGGATAAAATTTTGAATTATTTTTTCTGTAAAGGTATTTTGGTTTTTAATATTAGATTTGCTTTAAACAATCTTTCATAATTAAATATCCATCGTTAAATAGGAGAATTTCGAATTGCGGATTTCGGAATGCGGATTTCGGATTTGGTACTTCGTAGGGAAGGTCAGTTGATAATAATCAACTGATTCTGAAATTGAATGATTTCGGATTTCGTTTCATAACATTCTGGAAGTGATTATTTCATAATTATTAAAATTTGGATAAATGGTAATTTAAAGAACAATAAATGAAAAATTATTTAAATAGTTGATTAACAATATGATGCATTGAACTACGATGCGGTTTGTTGATTCCCCAATCCGCAATCCGCAATCCGCAATCCGCAATCCGAATTTATTTTCAAGAGATAACCGAAATCTATCACGCCAAATTTGCTAATTCATTCTAATATACCTATGATTCAGATTACTACCCTTCGCGAAAAAGCGATTTTGTTATTGAACGCCTCGCGGTGAAAAATTTTGATGCTAAACAAATTGTTGCCAACATTATTTCCATCGATGAAAATCGCCGGAAAATCCAGAATGAACTCGACGAACTTTTATTTCAGCAGAACACTCTTGCAAAACAAGTGGGTGATCTTTATAAAGCCGGAAAAAAACATGAAGGCGATGAAATGAAAAATAAAAGTGGAGCACTGAAAGAATCGTCTTCTGCCTTGCAAATGCTTTTAAATGACATTGAAGAAAAGCTGAATGCGGAAATGATAAAGCTTCCGAATATTCCTTCTGCTCAAGTTCCAAAAGGAAAAACTCCGGAAGATAATGAAGTAGTGCATCAGGAAGGAGCAATTCCTGAACTGTATGCAGGTGCTGTTCCACATTGGGAACTGACTACAAAATATGATATCATTGATTTCGAATTAGGTGTTAAACTTACCGGCGCAGGATTTCCTGTTTATAAAGGTAAAGGCGCTCGCTTGCAACGTGGACTGATAAACTATTTTTTAGATAAAGCTACTGAAGCAGGATTCAAGGAAATTCAACCTCCGATTTTGATCAATAAAGATTCCGGTTATGGTACAGGACAACTTCCCGATAAAGAAGGACAAATGTATCACATGCAGATCGACGATTATTATCTGATCCCGACTGCTGAAGTTCCGGTCACAAATATTTACCGCGATGTAATTGTAAAGAGCGATGAACTCCCAATTAAAATGTGCGCGTATACTCCTTGCTTCCGTCGTGAAGCAGGTAGTTATGGAAAAGATGTCCGCGGATTAAATCGCTTGCATCAATTCGATAAAGTTGAGATCGTACAGATCGAGCATCCTGATAAGTCATATGAAACACTTGACAAAATGGTTGAACACGTTTCAGGATTATTGCGTTCACTGCAACTCCCATTCAGAATTCTGCGTTTGTGTGGTGGAGATATGAGTTTTGCCAGTGCATTGACATACGATTTTGAAGTATTTTCTGCAGCACAGAAAAAATGGCTGGAAGTTAGTTCGGTTTCTAATTTTGAGACCTTTCAGGCCAACAGAATGAAGCTTCGTTATCGTCAGGGTGGCGAAAAGCCTCAGATTGCGCATACTCTCAATGGAAGTGCACTTGCTTTACCCCGAATTGTTGCTGCATTATTAGAAAATAATCAGACGCCTGATGGCGTTATAATACCCGATGCAATCCGTTCATATACGGGTTTCGATAAGATCAATTGAAAAACAAAACTAAATTTATAAGAACAGGAAAAGCAGTAGGTTCACTTTTGACCTTACTGCTTTTCTTTGCTTTGAACTCATTCGGACAAATGGGCCAGGATCGTCAGCTGGCTGATCAATATCTCAATAATGCCGAATATGAAAAAGCGGCACAACTCTATGATAAGTTGATGGACAAAGATCCGTTCGGAACTTATCCGCAGTATTACAAATGTTTGCTGGCAATGAAAGATTTCAATGAAGCTGAAAAGCTCACAAAGAAAATGATCAAGAAGCAGGAAACTAGTTTGTCGTATCTGGTTGACCTCGGATTTATCTATGCGCAGGTGAATCAACCTGATAAAGCAAAGTCGCAGTACGAAAAAGCTATCAAATCCTTAAAGCCTGATCAGGGGCAGATCATGAATCTTGCAAGTACATTTATGAACAGGCAGGAAACAGATTATGCTTTGCAAACTTATCAGGAAGGCAGAAAGATGATGCGTGAGATCTACGGTTTTTATTTTGAAACTGCTGAAGTATATTATCAGAAAGGAAATTATCAGGCAATGATCGAAGAATATCTTGATGCAGTTGCTGATAATCCGATGATGCAGCAAAGTGTTCTGAATATTATGCAGGCTCGCGTTGGATTTGATCCGGAAAACAATCGTGGTGATATGCTTCGTACTTCTTTGTTGCGGAGAATTCAGAAAACTCCGGAGAGAAGTGAATTTCCTGAAATGCTGATCTGGTATTTTATTCAGCAGAAAGATTTTGAATCTGCATTGATTCAGGCGAAAGCGATTGATAAGCGGATGAAGGAAGATGGTAGTCGCATCATGTCGATCAGTTCAATGGCAGGAGCAAATCTGAATTACGACATAGCAATAAAAGGTTATCAATATGTTGTAGAAAAAGGAAAAGACAATAACAATTACATTCCGGCAAGAATGGAATTGTTGAATACTTACAACAGAAAAATCACAGAAGAAAATATTTACACAAAGGCTGATCTTATAAAATTGGAAAGCGATTATGAACTTACGCTTTCTGAATTAGGAAGATCGGGCAGAACGGCAGGACTCATCAAAGGCCTGGCTCACCTTCGTGCATTTTATCTTGATAAGATCGATACAGCAATTGCAGATCTTGAAGAAGCAATTGATTATCCGGGAATCGCTGCACAAACAAAAGCAGATTGTAAACTGGAGTTAGGTGATGTGTATCTGTTCAGTGGAAATGTCTGGGATTCTGATCTGCTGTACGCACAAGTAGATAAAGATTTCAAGCATGATGCATTGGGGCAGGAAGCAAAATACAGAGGCGCGCGACTGGATTATTTCCGCGGCGATTTTCTCTGGGCTCAGGCGCAACTGGATGTGTTGAAGTCTGCAACATCGCAGCTTATAGCAAATGATGCTCTTTCTCTTGCACTACTCATCAGTGATAACATCGGACTGGATTCCACGACAGATGCATTGATGCTATATTCCCGTGCCGATCTTTTAAGTTACAGAAATAAGAATGATGATGCACTTGCCGTTCTCGATTCAATTCATATTCTTTATCCCGGGCATTCGCTTGTCGATGATGCATGGTTCAAGGAAGCGCATATCATGGATATGAAAAGAAATTATGCAGCGGAGGATTCTCTTTATGCAAAAATTCTTGAATACGACAGCGCAAGTGTAATTGCAGATGATGCACTTTATCAACGTGCAGTTCTTCACGAAACAAAACTTAACGACAAAGTCAAAGCCCAGGAACTCTATCAGGATCTTATCGTCAAATATCCGGGAAGTGTTTTTGTAGTAGAGGCGAGGAAGAAGTATCGGGCGTTGCGCGGCGACGTTATAAATTAACGAATAACGAATAGTGAATAACGAATAAATCTGCGCCTAGATCTGCGGAATCTGCGAGATCTGCGGGAGATTTTTTTTAAAACACAGAGATCACAAAGAAAAAAAACACAGAGAGCACAAGAGGTCAACTGGAAATCAAAACTAATCCGATTTCCATTAGGAGCAAAAATCAATATAACCTCATTCCTGCTAATCACAACTTACCACTCACCAAAATATGATTCTATACAACGTCACCACCAACATAGATGCTTCCGTCCACGAAGAATGGTTGCAATGGATGCTGAATTCGCACATTCCTGATGTAATGATAACAGGAATGTTTTTGGAATTTCATATTCTGAAAGTAGTCAGCGAAGATGAGTCTGGTGGACATACTTATTCTGTACAGTACTTATGCGAAAGCATGGAAAAGTTCCGCCAGTATGAAGACATTTATGCTCCTGCTTTGCGGGCGGAATTTATTGCACGGTATAAGGATTCGACGGTTTCGTTCAGGACGTTGTTGGATGTGATAAAATAAAAAAATTATTCCATTTTAATGTATTTTTTGTTAATTCTAGTTTTTTCATTCTGCAATTGAATGTTATAAAGTCCTGGCGATAAATTTAAATCCGGGATTTGAAGAAATTTATTTTCAGAATAACCTTTGATGGAAATTGTGTATAGTGTCCGTCCGTTCAAATCTGTTAATGAGACATAATCTGTTTTTCCTGCTTCTGATAAATATTCTAAGTTTATATAATTTTTCCGGGATTCGGATAAATTTTAAGCGAAGAAGTGATAAAATTAGTTTCTAAAATTTGTAAACTCAAGTTATTATATTTTATAAAAAAGGAATCAAATAAATCTGTTGTATCTGTACTACGTCCACCAATGCTGTCAAAATTAACTGGCTGAGTAGTAAGTCCTGCTGCATACATATTTCCTGCAGAATCTGTTAATAATTGGATAATCTTGCTTCCTCCGATGTATTCAAAATAATTGAGAAAATTGTAATTTGAATCTAGTACCTGAATAAATGTATTATTATTAGGTGAACTCCTTAAATAAACTCCTGGTCCCGGATCAAAATCAATGGTCCCTTTATATGTTCCTGACACATAAATGTTTCCAATTAGGTCGGTATTAATATTTCCGTGATTTACATGATTATTTAAGGATGCGAAAATATTCTCCATCCAAACTAAATTGCCATTAATGTCAAGTTTGAAATTATATGAAGAAGGAGTGGAAGTGTTTAATGTAAAACAACTATCTATAATATTAGAGCGATAACATATCTCGCTAGAAGAGTTAACTGAAAAAAGAATATTACCATTGTCATCAATATTAAAGAAGTCAAATAATACATATTCTATATCTTGCCCACCCACGAGTCTTGCCCATTTAAAATTATATATAGAATCTAGTTTCAATATATAAACATCATTTCCCATATTAGAAACATTATTTATTATAAAAGTATCCAAACCGGGGTCAAAATCATTTGTAATTGCATAGCTCCGACAACCTTCTATTATAATATTGTCTTCGTTATCAATTTCAATATCGTATACATCCCCAACTCCCGTATTTAAATTAAATATTTCGGTATTTGTTGAGTCCAGTTCTTTTATTTTATTTCTGCAACCTAAGATTAAATTGTTGTTTGGTTTAACATTAAAAGTTTGAATTGCATTACTTGAGCCGGACTGAATTACACTTTTATAATTGCCATTATTATCAAGGCGAAGTAAATAGTAGTTTCCCATACTATCATTAATAAAATTGGTGCCGATCCCTGGATCAATATCTACAGTATATTCGAATGTTCCGCAAAGAAGTATATCATCATTGTTGTCACATTTAACCTTAGTAGAATGGTCAAAACCAGTTCCTCCAAAGGTTTTTACCCATAAGAAATTGCCCGATCCATCTAATTTTGTAATGAATACATCATGTTGTCCATTTCCTGAGTCAGTTGATACAGTTAATCCAGGATCAAAATCAGTCGACCCGGAAAAGTAACCAATTAAAATTAAATTCCCGGCTCGGTCAAATGTAAAATCATTTACAGTTACAATTCCTTCTGAATAATAAATATTCACCCATTCTGGATTCAAACCACAAGCTGATCTAATTGAAAGTGTAAAAGTTAATAATATCAAAAGTAGAATTTTCATATAGTTTGGTTGATTTTCAAAGATAATATTTAATTTATAATTTCATGCAGTTTCATAGTAGTGGAATATTCGTATTTTTGGCCATAGTACAATCTTTTGTTGAACAGTTTCGCTCAGGATTTTGTTGGATGTGATAAAATAAATTATTTTTTACTGCCGTATATATCGATTATAATAAATTTCATTCTCAGTTTGTAAAATGATGTTGTAAATTCCTTTTGCGATTTGCAATTGAGAAATAGTATAGGCTTCACTTAAATCTACATTCGTAATTATGGAACTCCAAGCAGTTCTTCCGAAGCAATCTTGAATATAAATTTTTCCTCTGGACACAAATTTGTCTGTAACCTGAATTTGAATCAGGTCTGTTCCCGGATTTGGATATACAATTAGTTTTTTTGGCTGTGATTCTTTGGAAGAATTGTCGAGTATAAGATGATTGTACTTTACTAAAAAACCGTCTTCATAGTTTTGTGATGCTAAGCTTATTCCACCTATGGAATCGAAAACGCAAACTCCATGAAAATGTCCTGCGCTATAAAGTGTATTATTCGAATTAAATTTTAATCTGCTAATACCTTTTAATGCACTTCCTGAATATTCTGAGTAATTTAAAAATTGATTTTGTGAATCGAGAACCTGTAGATAAGCTGATAGAAAACTGGTCGAAACCATGAAAGTATCAGGTCCAGGATCGAAGTCTACGGGGCAATTCATTATGCCTGTAAAATACTGTACATCGTTTTGATCAATTCCAATTACCATAGTCCCAATGGATCCATTAGGATTATCCAAAATCTGACTCCATATAAAATCTCCTGATTGACTAAATTTTAGAAAGTAAGCAGACTCTCCGGCACTAAAAGTTATAAGACAGGTGTCACTAATATTGTCATTCATACATAATGATTCAGATGCATACATTGAATAGATGATATTTCCTGATTGATCAGTTGCAACATCTGTAAGGTAAGTGCCGGGAGCGTTGCTCCCAATAGTTTTCGCCCACATAAAATTTCCCAATGAATCATATTTAGCAAAGAATCTATAGAAGTTGTTAGGTGGAGAAAGCAAGAACGTGTCCGGTCCGGGATCAAAGTCCGAAGGATATTGAAGATAACCGCCAATTATTATATTGCTTTCGTCATCCGTGATTATGAGCGTTATCCCTGTATAAAGTGCTATAAATTGTGTTGAAATTACCTGCAACGATGAATCCAATTCATATATATATGATCCATCACCAACTAATACGTTTCCGTTTTTTTTAATCGTAAATATTCTATTCAGCGGATGGCTTGCACCAAATGATTGATAAACATGTTTAAAATTTCCTGAAGAGTCCAGTTTGAGAATAAATTTGCCAAGAGAAGAATATAACATCAAGGTGTCACTGCCTGGGTTAATATCCAACGAATCCTCAAAATCACCAGATAAAAAGATGTTGCCGTTATAGTCAACTTCAATTGATTCAGGTCTCTCATATCCTGCTTCTCCAATAGTTTTTACCCAAATCAAATCTCCTTCAGATGTGAGTTTTTCAATGAAAATATTATTCATGTCACTTGTAGTTGGTTGCAAGGTATCAGGTCCCGGATCAAAATCTATTGAATCACTGTAATAGCCTAATACTATTATATTGTCATCAGAATCTATCGCCATGTCCACAACTCTTTCAATCGAATTTCCACTAAAGACTTTGACCCATTCAACTGATTGGCTATAGGAGAAATTTATGCTGGTAAATAAAATTAAAATCAGTATTATTTTTTTCATATTAAAGCTATAAAGGTCTATTCCAAAGATAATTATTTTATAATTGCAAGGCACGAAATTGTAGGGGAATATTCGTATTTTTGGCCATACCACAATCCCCTCAATGAAACAAACTTCATCCGGTGTCAGAGCCAAAAAAGCCCTCGGACAACATTTCTTAAAAGACCCTGCGATCGCTGAGCGCATTGTTGGTTTTTTAGGAGAAAGTAAAGCGTACACCGATATTCTGGAGATCGGTCCGGGAATGGGAATTCTGACGGATTTTCTTTTTGAAAAGAAAGGCTACCGGACGAGAATTGTGGACCTGGATGATGAATCGATCACGTTTTTGTTCAATCGATTTCCGTTACGACAGCAGGATATTATTCATGCTGATTTTTTGAGAATGAATTTCGATGAATTCTTCAAAGGACAGTTTGCTATCATAGGTAATTTTCCATACAACATTTCTTCGCAGATCTTGTTCAAGGTACTTGATGACCGTGACAGGATTCCGGAAGTGGTGGGGATGTTTCAGAAAGAAGTTGCAATGCGCATAGCAGGTGATCCCGGAAGTAAGGAATATGGAATTCTCAGTGTATTCATGCAAGCTTATTACGATGTAAAAGTTGTACTGCAATTGAATGAAACAGATTTCCAGCCACCACCAAAAGTAAAGTCAGCAGTTCTGCATTTTCTTCGGAAAGATAATTTCGATCTGGGTTGTGATGAAAAAGAATTTCGGAAAACGGTGAAGATGGCCTTCAATCAAAGACGGAAAACACTAAGAAATGCAATGGGAGCAATGATTGCAAAAGATGTTGAAATTCCTTTTTCAGGATTGCGTGCAGAGGCATTGAGCTGGCAGCAATTTGTACAACTGACAAATTTTATAATCGAACACCGGACAAACGAATCAAATTGAAAATACTTTTTATAGATACTGCCCACCCTTTTTTATGGGAAAGCATGATCGCTGATGGTCATGAATGCATTGCAGCAGATACATTTTCTCTTGAGGAGATCTATTCGCAATTGCACGATTCAAACGGGATCGTAATCAGAAGTCGTGTAAACATCGATAAAAATTTCTTGATAAAGCTACCGCATTAAAATTTATAGCCCGTTGCGGAGCAGGAATGGAAAGCATAGATGTTGAATATGCTTCGCAAAAAGGAATCGCTTGTCTGAATTCACCTGAAGGTAACCGCAATGCTGTCGGTGAACATGCTCTTGGAATGTTGCTGATGCTTTTCAATAATCTCAATCGCGCCGACAGACAAGTCAGAGCAGGGGAGTGGATCCGCGAAAAAAATCGTGGTCATGAACTGGAAGGAAAAACAGTTGGCATTATTGGCTTTGGAAATATGGGTTCAGCTTTCGCAGAAAAATTGAAAGGATTTAATTGCAGAAAACTAGCATTTGATAAGTACAGATCAGGCTTTGCAAATGATTTTGTTCAGGAAGCTACTTTTGAAGAAATCAAACGGCAAGCCAATGTTCTAAGTCTGCATATTCCCTTGACGTCTGAAACAGAATTTTTGATCAATGAGAAATTTATTAACTCATTCGCTAAACCATTTTATCTGATCAACACAGCACGTGGTAAATGTGTTTCCACGCACGATCTTGTGAATGGAATAAAATCAGGCAAAGTTCTTGGCGCTTGTCTGGATGTATATGAATACGAAGATGCGTCTTTTGAAAAATTCAGTATAGAAGCTGCAGGGTTAAAAGACAATGCGGATTGGATTTATCTGACGCAATCGGAGAAAGTAATACTGACACCGCATATTGCCGGCTGGACGTTTGAGTCGTTGCGGAAAATTGCTGAGGTTTTGGTCAAAAAGATCAGAAATTTATAAGAAGCAAGTTGATCAGCTTAAAATACAATTATTTTTTATATTTGAATCAACAATCAGCTCGAGATCAATGCTTGTAATCATTGTTTGTGAAGGATTATGACAAATCCTTGATAAAAACTGAGGATTATTTCTTTTACTTCGAAATTATTTTTTAAAAACTATCATTATGAAAAAATTTCTACTCGCCATGTTCATTTTTACTTTGACGTATCATATTGGGTTTTCGCAAATCACTTTTGTAAAAGAATATGCCATTCCAGGAGCATTAAGCAACGGAGTTTCTATCGTAGAAGACATAGCAGGTGGTTACATATTCACCGGATTTTCTTATGATTCACTTTCAGATCAGACATATCAATATGTTGCAAAATGCGATCCCGTGGGAAGTATCAATTGGGTTAAATATTATGATACTTTGATTTATGATGGGTCAATGAAAAGATTTGCAAATGGAGATCTTTTGGTAGTTGGTGGGCAATCCATTATGAGACTTGATAATTCAGGAAATGTGATTTGGGCAAAGCATGTTAATGGCATATCACTTCTCTTTGTTGATGCGTTCACAACTACTTTAGATGGAGGAATTATAGCATCTGGTTATAATTTAGTTCAACCGGATTTTTCTTTTGAATTATTCAAAATGGATTCTATAGGAAATCTGGTCTGGTCTATGCAAACTCCTGTGTCTTCTAATCATATAAATTTTAGTAGAGTGATTGAAACTTCGGATGGTGGTTATTTGGCATTGTATAGTGAGGAAAATCAAAATCAAGACTGGCGAATTATTGTAATTAAAGCTGACTCTTCAGGAAATATATTGTGGTCAAAATCTTTTGACGGAGCGGGTTATCATCCTGTTCCTGATCTATTACAATGCAAGGATGGAAATTTTGTTTTTGCCAGATATACTTCATTCGCGGCCACACTGAGTAAAATAGACTCCATCGGAGGATTGATGTGGTCAAAATCATACTTGATAGACGGCATCAGGTTTACAACCATTTTGGAAAAAGCAAATGACAATTTAGTTATGTCAGGCAGCATTAGTGATACAGTAGATCAGCGGATGTTATTCATGGAAACAGATGTGAATGGTAATTTTATTAAAGCGAATGTGTTTAATGCAACATATTATGGGGATGCTGCGGATATCGCTGCTACCAGTGATTCAGGTTATATTGCTCTTTGTAATGATGGAAGAATTGATCCAAGTATTCCGGGGTCATTTAATTTTGTTGAATTAATTAAAATGGATTCAATGTTTCAAAGTGCATGTAATTTTCAGCCGATAAATTTAACAAGTACAAATCAAAGTCTGCCCTTGGATACGGGAGCATTGCTAATTCCGGGAAGCATATCTGTGAATTCAATTGCAATTAATTTTCTCCCTTCTTCAATGAACACATCTGTCGAATGCAAATCAATCAACATCGACGACTTAAACATCGACGATCTCATCGAGCTTTATCCTAATCCGGCAGCCAGCAAACTGAATATTGAAATCGCTTCCGGATTGATTCAGGAAATTGTCATTTACGACCTCACAGGGAAACTTGTTCAGAAAATTTCTACTAATATTGCACAGCTTGAAATTGATATCTCAAATCTGACGTGCGGGTTGTATTTCCTAAGTGGACTCAGCGAAGAACGGACATTCAGGAAGCGATTTGTAAAGTATTAAGGATAGAAATGATTTAGTTGAGTTTTTAAATGTGTTTCCAAAATGGGACACATTTTGATTGAGTGGGTTCGAGCCTTAGAACAGCCTAGTCGACTTTTAAACGAAATAGTAGGTATTAGTTTTATGGTTAAAAATTGAAATTTAATTTTAAGATTTTCATAGGTAAATTACAGATTAAAAGAATTTATTTCCTGGTTTCTATTCTTGTATTTGAAGGGTGACTTTGTTCACAACTTTGACTATATAAATAATGATTTAGCAAATGGTGCAAAGTTTGCCTTTGAAACTTTATCATATTCTCAGTTCACCCATTAAAACAATAGATCATGCCAGTAAAAGCAAAAAAAAAATCGAAACCTGCAGTGAAGGCAAAATCGAAAAAGGCTGCAGTTAAAAAAGCTGCCGTAAAGAAAAAACCTACAGCTTCTAAGGCCGGTAAACCTGCAGCTAAGAAGAAGTCCCCTGCAGTATCAAAGTCTAAAAAATCACCTTCAGTATCGAAATCAAAGAAATCGCCTGTAGCATCGAAGTCGAAGAGTTCTTCGGTTAAAAAAAGCACAACTCCTGTATCAAAAAGAAATCCACAAGCCAACACAAAAAGTAAATCTGCTCCCAAACAAAACACAAAAGCCCAAACAAATACTAAACCTAAGTCCGTTTCTGCTCAAAGTCCGATGAATAAAAAACCGACTATTGCTGAAAAGAGACTTTCATCTAAGCGACCGTCAGAAAAAAATCCTGAAGAGAACAAGTCAATAGAAAAGAAACCGATCAGTAAAAACCATTTGAAAATTCATCTGACTCGGATAATGAGCAATCTCGCAAATCAAGGACGACTGAACCCGTTGAATCAACTGCCCCTGATACTGAAATTCATGGCGAAGATGAACATTTCATTCCTGAAGAAGGCAATGCGCCTCCGGTAACTCCCGAAAAAGCCCGTATTGTAGAAAATATTTTTCATCACCGTGAAGAAGTGGCGTTGAAACAAGAAAACAATAAGGCCCGTCTTGCTACAAGTTCGAGAAAGAATTTGAAAAGGACGTATCGGATGCGCGGGGGGAGATAATTTATTTAGAATTGTAGAATGAAAAGAGAAAAGAGAAAAGTGAAAAGTGTGGCGTAGTCTAGGGACTTTCGATTTAATCAGTAACGCATTTTTCACTTTTCGTTTTCCATAGTAACCCAGTTTTTATAAAATTTTCGAATTTGGAAAAATTCCCAATTAACATTTTATTAGATTTTAATTTTTACCTTGGGTTTTATATTAAAAGTTTAAAGAGTTTTTCGAATATTTAACAATTTGCTGATTGAATCAAGCCAAGCACTTAAAATACATTAAAACTTGAAAATATTATTAAGCATCTTTATTAGTTTTTTTTCCAACGTTTGCTTGGCGGGCAATTGGCAATCTGTGGGTAGAGGTACGAATCAAGGAATTGCAAGCATATATGTTGATTCGATAAACGATAAAGTATATATCGGCGGTCAGTTTTATTTGGCGGATTCAATTCGCTGCCATGGTATTGCTGTTTGGAATGGTCAGAATTGGGACTCAGTTGGATCAGGACTTACAGTTTATCAAACAAATCGCTCTATAATCACTTATAAAAACAAACTGTATTCCGATGGTGGATTTACACCAAACAACACTTCAAATTATTTGGGTCGTTTTGATGGTGTTAGTTGGGATACTATTGGCAATGGTTTAGATGGTTCTGTTTACGAAATGAAAGAAATTAATGATGAGTTGTACATCTCGGGAAACTTTAGAAATGCTGATGGGCAATTCTGTAATTCATTGGTTAGTTGGAATGATACAGTTTTCAACTGCCTGAGTATCCCATTTGAAGGATGGATCGGCGATTTTATTTACTATGACAATCAATTGGTTTTTGGAGGTAATTTTTTTGATAGCACTTCCAATGTTGATCTTGCTTACAAAGATTCTTCAGGGTTTCATTTACTCGGACATCCGATTTACGGTTCAGTTTCGGTTGTAAATTCTATGGCAATCTATAATGGTGATCTGTATGTTGCGGGAAATTTTACAACATCTGACGGAAATGAAGGTAATAATATTATGCGGTGGGATGGCTTACAATGGAATGATGTTGGTGGTGGGACTGATGCTTCTATATGGAAAATAAAAGTTTATAATAATGAACTATATGCTTGCGGCCCTTTTCAAAACGCCGGAGGAGTAATAACAGGTGGAATAGCTAAATGGAATGGAACAAATTGGAGCAAAGTTACTAATGAAATCATTCAACCTATTGTAGCTGATTTTGAATTTTATCAAAACGATATTTATGTTGTAGGATTATTCTCGAATATTGGAGGAGTTACAGCAAATAACGTTGCTAAATATGTAGGTTATTCCGATGTTGATGACATTGATAAATTTGAAGTTTCGATTTATCCTAATCCAAGTTATGATTTGTTATTTTTGTCATTTTCAGGTGACGCTATCCAATTAAAAACTGTAAATATTTTTGACACATTTGGCAGAAGCCAAATTTTCGAAACTAATTTTGCCGGAATTGAAAAGTCAATTGATATATCGAGATTTGAAAAAGGTGTTTACTATTTAGAGTTAAATTTCTACAAGAGAAAAGTGATAAGGAAAATAATTAAGCTATAATGTAAGTATTAAACTTACTTCTTAGTTACTCACCCTTCATAACCACCTGCGCCGTCTGCCGACTCCTCTGCTCCAGCAAAATAGTCTTCCCTTTTGTCAATGCATCAATCGTAGAAGCAAAGTAATGTCTCACAGTAACCAGTTTCAAGTCTTCATTGTAAAGCAAACGGAAATCTTTTTTCAATGCTTCGATCAATCCGGGGATCTTGTATTTGTCGTTGTCGACGCAGACGGAAAAACTGACTGCTGAATTTTGCATAAGATTTATTTTAATGTCGTGCGCTGCGAAGATTCCGAAAATTCTACTGAGCGATTCTTCGGCAATGAATGAAAAATCTTTCGATGATATGGAAAAAAGGATCTGATCGAATTTATAAATGAAGCAAGGAACCAATGGTTTTGTTGCATGGTAATTTCCAATGCTTGTACCTTTGTCTTGCGGTGCTTTAAATGAGCAGACACGCAATGGAATATTTTTATTTTCTAATGGCTTTATTGTTTTCGGATGGATAACTGTTGCACCATAGTATGTCAACTCAATAGCATCGTGGTAACCGATCTGTTCCAGTTTCATTGCATCATCCGATAACTTCGGATCAGCACTCATTACTCCGGAAACATCTTTCCATACAACCATTTCTGTTGCGTCAATACAGAATGACAAAATCGCTGCAGTGTAATCGGATCCTTCACGGCCTAATGTGGTTGTGAAATTTTCTGATGTAGCACCAATGAAGCCTTGTGTGATGATGAAATTCTTTTTTTCAAACAAAGCAGGAATTCTTTCTGCAATCAGTTTGCCGGTAAGGTCGTAGTTTACTTTTGCTTCTCTGTAGTTATTGTCTGTCTGTAAAACATCGCGGATATCCAGCCATGAATTCTCAATTTTGTTTTCATTCAGATAAGCACTCAAAATTCGTGTCGAAATTAATTCGCCATGCGAAACGATCTGGTCATAGTAAAATCCATACGGACGAGTCGGCTCTTCTTCTATGATCCAGTCGATCTCAGTAAAAGAATTCTGAACTTCTCCGCGAAGATCATGATTTGGAGCAAATCCAAGGTCGTCGATAATTTTTGTGTGAAACGTTTTTACTTCTTCTATCAATGAAGGAAGCTCATCTGACTTGCTTACATATGCCTGTACCACTTTTTCCAAAGCATTCGTCATCTTTCCCATAGCGGAAATAACAACAATGATCTTTTCTTTCCGGAACATTGATAGGATCTGTCCGACGTTCTTTACAGAGTCGGCGTCTTTTACGGATGCTCCACCAAATTTGAAAACACGCATTTATTTTTTCGTAATTAGAGATTCGTAATGTGTAATTAGAGTTGTACTTTGTTGGAAGGGTCATTCCGCAATCCGAAATCCGCAATCCGAAATTTTATTTAGTAATTAGAGATTCGTAATTTGTAATTTGAGTCGTACTTTATAGGTAATCTGTTCTGCAATCCGCAGTCAGAATTAATTTTTAGTTCTTCCTAAGACACCAAGAAGTTTCCTTCGGAATGACGTTTGTTGTGTGCATTGGGAGTGTTATGCAAACCCCAAGAAGTTGCTTTCAGCAAATGCTATCATCAATGCCTCCATATTATTCATTATTAATTAAGACCGCGAGTTGATCTGATCTTCCGACAACTTACAGTCCCACCATTCCGCTTCAATTGACGCTCCTAGCTTTTTATAAAAATCAACCGCTGGTGTATTCCAGTCCAGCACCTGCCAGTGTGCTTGTTTTGCTCCGATCTTTTTCGCTTCAGCAATGTATGCATCAAACAATTTTTGTCCGATTCCTTTTCCGCGCATTCTTTCTGTGACGATAAGATCATCCAGATATAGTCCGCGGCCTTTCCAGGTGGAGTATTTGATAAAGTAAACTGCAATGCCTACAATTTCATGGTCAACTTCTGCAACATGAAAACCGAAGACCGGATTTTCACTAAAGCCGTCTTTCTCCATATCTGCAATTGTATTGGTAACAGCTTCCGGTGCTTTTTCAAAAAGCGCAAGTTCGTTGACCAATCGGAAAACTGAAGGTAGATCGGATTTTATTCCTTTGCGAATATTCATCTTAATATAAACTACGAACACGGATCGTGCTCTTTACTTTTTTTAATTCTTCCAATACTCCCGGAGATGTGCTTTTATCAATATCAAGTACAACATAACCGATCTGATTATTCGTCTTTAGATACTGACCGAGAATGTTCACATTCATTTTCGAAAGCAAACCATTGATCTCACTCAATACACCGGGAACGTTTTTGTGAATGTGTAACAAACGATGTGTTTCAGATAGTACAGGCAAGCTCAATGCAGGAACTGACAATGATCCATTGCTGGAACCCGTCTCAAGGAAACTGATGAGCTTATTTGCAACATCCAATCCAATATTTTCCTGTGCTTCCTGTGTAGAACCACCAATGTGCGGAGTAAGAATGACATTCGGCAAACCTTGTATCGGTGATTCAAATTTCTCCGAATTATTTTTCGGCTCGTATGGAAAAACATCTACCGCTAATCCACGGAGATGATTGCTTTCAATTGCACGTTTCGCTGCATCTAGATCGATAACAGTTCCACGACTATAATTGATCAGCATCGATCCGGCTTTCATTTTTTTCAGATTGCTTTCATTGATGAGATTTTTAGTTGTCGGTAATTCCGGAACGTGTAGTGTAACGATATCTGAATTATGCAAAAGTTCATCTAGTGATCGCACCGATGATGCATTTCCCAGACTGAGTTTTGCATCGATATCATAAAAGATCACTTTCATTCCCATATTCTCTGCAAGTACTGATACCTGTGAACCAATATGTCCGTAGCCTACAATACCCAATGTCTTACCGCGCACTTCATAACTGTCAGCACTGTCTTTCAGCCATTTTCCATGATGTGCTGCATCGCTTTTTTCAAAAACGCGGCGCATCAGATTTATGCAATGAGCAATTACTAATTCAGCAACGGATCTTGTATTTGAAAACGGTGAATTGAAAACTGCAACACCATTTTCAATCGATGAATTCATATCGATTTGATTTGTTCCAATGCAATATGCACCAACAGCGATCAAACGGTTTCCTGATTCAATGATCTTTTTAGTTAACTGAGTTTTCGAACGAATCCCAAGTAAATGGACATCTTTGATCTTTTCGCAAAGATCTTCTTCACTCATGGCACCTTTTACAACTTCAATATCGCTGTATCCGTGATCTTTGAATAATTGCAAAGCGGCCGGATGAACTCCTTCCAGCATCAGGATCTTGATCTTCTCTTTTGGGAAACTTGTTTGGGTATTCATATATATAGATGCACTTGTGGTGAGGGCGAAGATAATGATTCGGGCTTTGGTTAAGATAAGCATGATTAAAATCGTTTCATTCCGGCAATCCCGGGATTTATTTTTACTGAAATGCTTGATTTTCAAGAGTTACAGGAGGAATATTGCTTCTTTTTCGAGGGATTCAATTTCAAATGTTAGTTTTGCAGCATTAACGCCATACAAAATGAACAAAGTTGTAACCCTCGGTCAGTTTATTATTGAAAGACAAGCTGATTTTCCATATGCAAAAGGTGAATTATCACGATTACTTCGTGATATCGGAATCGCTGCAAAGATCGTTAACCGTGAAGTCAACAAGGCTGGTTTGGCCGATATTTTAGGAGAATATGGAACCATCAATGTACAAGGTGAGTCAGTGAAAAAGCTTGATGTTTTTGCTAACGAGCAATTCATCGCTGCACTTAGTGCAGGTGGAGAAACTTGCGCTGTAGCTTCTGAAGAAAACGAAGGCCTAGTACAGGTCGATAGTGCAGTTAGTAAAAATGCTAAGTATGTCGTATGTATCGATCCACTTGATGGTTCATCAAACATTGATGTGAATGTTGCTATCGGTACGATTTTTTCTATCTACCGCCGGACTTCATTTTCAGGAACTGTTGAAGAAAAGGATTATCTGCAAAGAGGTGTTGACCAGATTGCTGCCGGATATATTATTTACGGTTCTTCAACAATGCTTGTTTATACAACAGGAAAAGGGGTGAACGGATTTACACTTGATCCTAGTATCGGTGAATTCTGTTTATCGCATCCTGATATGGTTTGTCCACGCAATGGAATTATTTATTCAATCAATGAAGGAAACTATGTTCATTTTCCTGATGGAGTAAAACAATATATTAAATACTGTCAGGTTGAAGAAGCAAAAACTTCCCGTCCATATTCATCTCGATATATCGGTTCACTTGTCGCGGACTTTCACAGAAATCTTTTAAAAGGCGGAATCTTTATTTATCCGTCGACATTAAAATCTCCGAAAGGAAAATTGCGTTTGCTTTACGAATGTAATCCACTGGCTTTTATTATTGAACAAGCAGGCGGAAAAGCATCAAATGGTTTTAAACGTATTGTAGAATTACAACCAACATCACTGCATCAGCGTACTCCTTTATTTATAGGTTCTTCAGATATGGTAACGATGGCTGAAGAGTTTATGGCGAAGTATTCGCAGGTGGAAGCGAAATAAGTTCAATGTTCAAAGTTCGATGTTCAAAGTTAGCTTCGTAGGCGGCTACAAGGCCAACTTTGAACTTTGAACTTTGAACTTTGAACCAGGACCATTGAACATTCTGACTTTTTCCTGTACCTTCGCCTACCTATGGACCGTAATCAACTGCTGGGGTATTATACATCCCGGCCTCTCGTCGTTTCTATTGCTGCAAAATTACAGGAGCCAGTTGCAAATCATTTGCAGATCGGTGGACTGGCGGGATCGGCGGATGCAATCATATTAGCTGCTGTAACTTCTCTTACTACTAATTCTCATCTGGTAATTCTGAATGACAGGGAAGAGGCGGCTTATTTTCTGAATAATATCGAGAATCTTCTTGCCAATAATCATCCATTATTTTTTCCTTCATCATATAAAAGAACTTTTCAGCTCGATGATTCTGATAATGCAAGTATTTTATCAAGAGCAGAAGTGTTAAGCAGATTGAATAAATCATCATCTGTAATTGTAGTTACCTATCCGGAAGCGATAACAGAAAAGTTGTTACGAGAAAAAATCTGGAGCAAAATTCTCATCACTTCGTGTCGGAGAAAAATTATCGACCAGATTTCCTGACTGAATTTTTACTGCATCACGAATTTGAAAGCGTTGATTTTGTTGCGCAGGCAGGAGAGTTTTCTGTTCGGGGCGGTATCATCGATATTTTTTCGTTTGCAAACGAACTTCCATATAGAATTGAATTTTTCGGTGATGATGTTGATAGTATCAGGACATTTGATCCGACAACTCAGCTTTCTGTACAGCCGATGAATCATGTAAACATTATTCCAAATGTTCAGACAAAATTACTGGAAGATAGCCGAACTTCTTTTTTTGATTTTCTTCCTGCAAACACAACTGTCTGGACAAAGGACCTGAATTCAGTTCTGGCGTATATTGAACTGCATCAGAATAATGTCAAAGCTACCATTGACGAAACAAAAACATATTCTTCTTCCAAGATCGATGAAGTATTTGACAGTTCGCAGATCATTGCAGAAAAGTTAGCTAATAAAACAACAGTCGAATTCGGTAACAGACAACATTTTAAAAACTCTGAACTGTTTAAATTTTCTTTTTCACCGCAGCCTTCATTCAATAAAAATTTTGATCTGCTGATCAGGAATCTTCAGGCCAATCATGCGCAGAAAATAAAGAACATTCTTTTTGCTGATTCTTCCAAACAAGTGGAAAGACTTTATGCGATTTTCGAAGATCTTGAGAAGAAAAATAAACTGGAGAATAAAGTTGAGTTCACAACTCTGCTTTTGTCATTACACGAAGGATTTGTAGATCACGACCTGAAACTTGCCTGTTATACCGATCACCAGATCTTTGACCGGTATCATCGGTTCAGATTGAAAAAGAATTACAGCAGGAATGAAGCGATCACACTGAAAGAGATCAATTCATTGAAGCCGGGTGATTATGTAACGCACATTGATCATGGAGTCGGGCGTTTCGCAGGACTTGAAATGATCATTGCCAATGATAAACCGCAGGAAGCAGTGCGACTGATCTATAAGGACAATGATATTCTTTATGTAAGTATTCATTCACTTCATCGTATTGCCAAATACACAGGCAAAGATGGCACAGCGCCTTCCTTACATAAACTAGGTTCTACTACCTGGGCAACGCTCAAGCAAAAGACCAAAAAGAAAGTTAAAGACATTGCGAAAGATCTTATTGCTCTTTATGCAAAAAGAAAAGCGACAAAAGGTTTTGCTTTCAATCCGGATACTTATCTGCAGAATGAGTTAGAGGCTAGTTTTATCTATGAAGATACTCCTGATCAGGTGAAGTCGACAGTCGATGTTAAAAAGGATATGGAACGTGAATATCCGATGGACAGACTGATCTGCGGTGATGTTGGCTTTGGCAAGACGGAGATCGCTGTCAGAGCAGCATTCAAAGCTGTGACAGATGGAAAGCAAGTTGCAGTTCTTGTTCCAACAACTATTTTGGCATTGCAGCATTTTAATACATTCAGCGAACGACTCAAAGATTTTCCATGTACTGTAGATTATATCAATCGTTTTAAGTCAGCAGCGAAGCAAAAAGAAACGCTGGCTGAAATGGAAAAAGGAAAGATCGATATTATCATCGGTACTCACAGATTATTGGGTAAGGATGTAAAATTCCATGACCTTGGTTTGATGATCATTGATGAAGAACAAAAATTCGGAGTAGCAGCAAAAGAGAAGTTGAAAGCGATTCGTGTCAATGTAGACACGCTGACATTAACAGCAACGCCGATTCCAAGAACACTTCAGTTTTCGCTGATGGGCGCAAGAGATCTGAGTATAATAAATACACCACCTCCAAATCGTCAGCCCGTAACTACTGAATTGCATGTCTTCGATCATAAAGTAATTAAGGAAGCGATAGAATATGAATTGTCGCGCGACGGACAAGTGTTCTTTATTCATAATCGTGTATCAGATATTCATGATGTTGCCGGAATGATCCAGAAACTTGTTCCAAAAGCAAGGATCGGAGTTGGTCATGGACAAATGGATGGCGAAAAGCTGGAAGGGACAATTCTGGAATTTATCGAACATGAATTTGATATTCTGGTTGCAACTACAATCATTGAATCAGGTTTGGATATTCCGAATGCAAATACGATCATCATAAATCAGGCGCAGAATTTTGGTCTGAGCGATCTGCATCAGATGCGCGGAAGAGTAGGGCGTTCTAATAGAAAAGCATTTTGTCTGCTTTTAGCGCCACCAATGTCTGCACTGACAAACGAAGCGAAGCAACGACTCAGAGCAATTGAAGAATTTTCCGATCTGGGTTCAGGATTCAATGTTGCCATGCGTGACCTTGATATCCGTGGCGCAGGAAATTTACTTGGCGGAGAACAAAGCGGATTTATTTCAGAGATCGGATTTGAAATGTATCATAAGATCCTTGACGAAGCTGTTCAGGAATTGAAGGATACAGACTTTGCAGGAGTATTTGAAACAGATACTACAACAGAAAGAAAATTCGTTGCCGATTGTCAGATCGATACGGATATGGAAATTCTATTACCTGCTAATTATGTGAACAGTGTTACAGAACGTTTGATCCTCTATAAAGAACTCGACAGTATTTCCACAGAAGAAAAGCTGGAGGAGTTTGCGGTGAAACTGAAGGATCGGTTTGGGCCAATTCCAAAGCAAGCCGAAGAACTTTTAGCAACGATCAAGTTAAGATGGCTTGCAGAAAAATACGGATTTGAAAAAGTTGTTCTGAAAAACATGCGATTCATCGGTTACTTCATCAGTAATCAGGTCTCACCATTCTACCAGTCTGAAGTATTCAATCAGGTACTAAAATATGTACAAAAGCATTCTCACAAAGTTAAACTCCGCGAAGAGAAATCTAAACTTTCTCTGACTGTAAGAAATATTGATACGGTAGATGAGGCAATAGCTTTTTTGAAAACCATTTCAGAATAATAAAATCCAATACTATGAAACTATTTTCCTTCCGCCTTACCTCGGGAACCGATCTTAAACATGAACTCGAAGCCTTTGCTGCCAAAGAAAAACTGGATGCAGCATTTGTAATTACCTGTGTAGGCAGTTTGACAGTTGCTGCAATTCGTTTTGCTGGCAAATCTGAAACATCATCCGTGGCCGGACCATTGGAAATTACTTCTCTCACAGGTACATTTTCAATTCAGGGATCTCACTTTCATATTACAGTAACAGACGAAAACGGAAAAGCAACCGGTGGACATTTAAAGGAAGGAAGTATTGTCCGGACAACAGCAGAACTTGTGATTGGAACTCATGATGAAGTTGTATATACTCGTGAGAAGGATTCGGCGAGTGGATATATGGAGTTAAAGGTGGTTCAAAAATGAAGTGTTTTGGTATTCAAAGGTGTTACAAGTAATTTTTTTTATCACTAAGAACACTAAGAACACAAAAGGGCACGGAATTATTCCGTGCCCTTTTGTGTTCTTAGTGTTTATATTTTTAATTATTAAGAGTAATCCGGATTTCCCCTTCCGCTAATTCAAAAATAACAAGCTTCCCATCCACAGAATATTTTCCACCACCAACAATTGAAGTTGGAGTAGAGCGGAGTGGAAGCATGATTGCAAGTCCTTCCATACGTTTTGGGACATTCACTTTTACAACACGACTTCCACCTTCAGATGTAATGTCTATCGTTACTTCATTTCTTGCTGCCCACCACAAACCAAAATCTTTGAAACTTCCTATCCATGCAAAGTCTTTAACTGCTTTTACGAAATCTCTTTCAATCTGCCAGCCGATCTCATTCGGATGAACCTGTCCGATGAAACAACCACCGTAGCGTGCGATCTTTTTCGCTAATTTAATTGCTGATGCAGTACGTGAAAGATCAAACGGCGGAACTTCATCGTCGTCAGTAACCGGAAATTCAAAAGCTTCTACTTCAGAATCGTATTCGCGGTTATGATTCATCTGAAACGGTAAATGTGTAAGCGCTAAATTAGCTGGTACTGATGAACTGAACCGATACCCACTTGCAAGTAAACTTTGCGGATATGTAAATGGTACATAAGAGTAAGTTGAACGGAATGCAGAAGTATTATTTCCCGGAATAAAATGATCAAGTAGATAACGACTTACGCGCATCTCTCCGAAGATAGTGCCGTGATATGTTTTTTCGTATGCTATAACATAGGGACGATAATCAGGATAAACTTCATCACCTGTTCCTTGCTCGAACTGATCAAATAATGGTGAACCGGAAACAGTGTTACTTTGAATATCCATTCCTGTTGCACCGATTGCTTTTAAATTATTGATGTCTTCATTAGAAAATAAAATTCCACTCGTTCTGTCGCGGATATATTGTGTCTGGACAAAGAACGTTGAACGTATTCCTGATTCTTTTTCTTTTCTGGCGAAAGATGCTGATTGTTCTAAAGCACGTTTAAAGTTTACGTTATGCGTTATACAAACTGAAAGATCTTTGTTGTAGGGAACTGTGGAAACATAAGCGGCATCTCTGCTGCTGGCTATGTAAATATTTTTGATCAGGCGAAGTAAGACATCGAGTGTAGGTTCAAAACTATTCGCCGGCGACCGGTTATAATCTTCGTGACGGATATTGTGACCTTTCAGGATCAGATAACCGAGATCAAATCCCAGTGCATAAGCATTTCCGTTCTCATAGAATCGCTGCGTGATAGCTGCTGATTTATCTTCGTACGTTGCAATAGGAGCAAGACGTGGTTTAGAATAACTGTAAGTACCAATGGTCTCTTTAAACTTTTCTTTATTGCCAATAGAAATGTGAGTTTCTTTGTCGTCTCTGAATTCTTTTGTGATCTCATTGGAACTATCACGACCAACAACAATTTCAAAATGTTGTTTACTTGGAACAGGTTCATCGAAACCAAAAACTTCATTCAAAGCTCCGAGTACTTGTGATCCTATCAATGTTCCGCCATCACGTGGAAATGCAGCAAGTGCCTGTAAAGCATCAGGTGAAAGTGAAGCTCCCGAAACAATTGGATAAACCATTACTACTTTACTCTGAAGCGCACGTCGATAATCGGTAGTGATCAGAAAAGGAACACCGATGGATTTTAATCCATGTGCAAGTCCCAACCATGATGCTGTTGTATCAGTCAGAAGTATAGCAAGTCGGCTCGAACTTCCTGCAGAATATTTTGTCCATGAAGTAGAAACTTTTGTTTGTAACACAGACTTATCTTCCGGGCCGCGAACACCATTAACTACAAAGACTTCGTTCTTACGAACATCATAAGATTCCGGATATTCATTTTTTTTCAATGCTCCGATTTCATCACCCTGCTTGTCTGAGCCGCATCCTGAAGAAAAACAGAATGCAATCAGTGCTAAAAAAGCGTACGATAAATTTTTTGTAATCAAATTTTTAAACATGTGGTGGGTAAGGGTCTTGCCGTGAATTCTTATATGGCAAACATATTAAAAAAAAGGCAGAAAATCAGAACTAAAAACACAGTAATTAACAATGCTTTCAATGAGCTAAACAAGAAAATTTAAATAAAAGTCAATTTGATCTGATCGCATCCACAGGATTCATCTGAGAGGCTTGATATGCAGGAATGTAGCCACTGATTATGCCAACTACTGCACTGATCATTATGCCCATCATAATGTTTGCAAATGACAAGGCTATGTCCATTCCCGTACCCATTGATATGAGCAAAGTGAGAACATAAATAATTCCCAACCCAAAACTTCCGCCGATAATGCAAAGTACAATGGCCTCTATCAGAAATTGAAGCAGAATAAAATAGTTTTTTGCGCCTAATGATTTTTGAATTCCAATGATTGGCGTACGTTCTCTGACCGACACGAACATTATGTTTGCAATTCCAAATCCGCCAACGACGATGCTGAATCCACCAATGATCCATCCTGCTAATCCCAGTGTACTGAAAAGATCATCAAGACTGGAAGAGAACATGCTTGTTTCATTCAGCGCAAAATCATCGGACTCCTGAGGTTGAAGTCTTCGAATGGATCGCATTGCTCCACGCAATTCATCTTTCATTTCCCCATTCGTAACATTCTCATTTGCTTTAACAAGAATATAAGGATCGATATTGTTTGATCTCAGGTTAACTAAATTTCTTGCAAAATTTACAGGGATGATTACTGTGTTGTCAAAAGAATTGTCAAAAGTGCTGCTGCCTTCATGCTTCAGAACACCTATTACAGTGTGTTTAAATTTTCTTATGATCACAGATTTTCCTACTGCATTTCCTTTTGAAAAAGAGCTTTGCTGACATCACTTCCAAGAATGATCAATGGCCGGCCACTGGCAAATTCGCTTTCTGTGAAAAAACGACCGTCTTCTACTTCGAAATTTCTAACTCTGTCAAAATCTTCAGAGACGCAACTTACCATTACATTTTCGATCGAACTGCTTTCGTATTTTATTGTTTGTCCGCCAATATCTGCTGCATAAGCGATTGAATTACTTGTAGTGATTTTTTTACGAAGATCTCCCAGTTCTTTAATCGCAGGTAATGGTCTGTTCATGTATTTCCACCACGGATATTCATCTCCACCTTCCGGAACCCAAGGCCATTTCTGAATATAAATCACATTATTCCCCAATGAAGAAATGTCTTTTCTGATCTTATTCTCCAATGAATCCGTTGCTGTAAAACTGCAATGATCGCAAAGATGCCTATCGTAATTCCAAGTAAAGAAAGTATTGTGCGCAACTTATTCACCCGCAAAGCTTCCATTGCAAAAAGGAAACTTTCACGGATCAACCGTAAAACAAGTTTGATTTCAGATTTCTTCGCCACACGACAAAAGTAGGATTATGATCCGGACCTGAAAGGGCGTTAACTCAAATTATGAAATAAATTGGATTGCGGATTTCGGAATTCGGATTGTGCAGCCCAAATCCGCAATCCGAAATTCTCTACTTCCAATTCGCAATTTTTATTTCCAGGGCTTGGTTTTCCAAGCCTCTTATTTTCCTAAAATTGCACTGAATTCAAGGGGAAAATGAAAGCCATCAAAAAGATCAATAGCGCACTGATTTCTGTATATTTTAAAGATAATCTGGAGCCAATTATCAAACATTTACATCGCCTGGGTGTAACACTTTATGCAACCGGTGGTACTCAGGAATTCATTGAAAATCTGGAAATCCCGGTAATCCCTGTCGAAGATGTGACCGATTATCCATCCATCCTAGGTGGCAGAGTCAAAACACTGCATCCGAAGATCTTTGGGGGAATTTTAAGCCGGCGTGAACATTTAGGTGATATCGCTGAGCTTGAAAACTTCCATATCCCTGAAATTGACCTTGTTATAGTTGATCTCTACCCATTTGAAGAAACGGTTGCCTCAGGTGCCGATGAACAAAGCATCATAGAAAAAATTGATATTGGCGGAATTTCTCTGATTCGGGCAGCTGCAAAAAACTTTAAAGATGTTCTCATAATTCCTTCAAAAGATCAATACCCTTTCCTTTTGAATGTATTGGAAAAACAGGAAGGTGAAACTTCGATTGCAGATCGTAAGTTGATGGCTACACATGCCTTTGCAACTTCATCTCACTATGATTCTGCAATTTTTAACTATTTCAATAAGGAGCATCAGTTGAATATTTTCCGGCAGACTGCCAATGAAGCAAAAGTGCTTCGTTACGGTGAAAACCCGCATCAGTCCGGAATTTTCTATGGAAATTTTGAAGAACTTTTTGACCGTTTGAATGGAAAAGAAATTTCCTACAATAATTTACTCGATATCGACGCATCTATTTCTCTTTTGAAAGAATTTGAAGAGCCTACGGTCGTTATTGTTAAACATAATAATGCCTGCGGACTGGCTTCACGCAAAACAATAGAAAAAGCATGGGAAGATGCTTTGGCCGGTGATCCGGTCTCTGCTTTTGGAGGTGTTATTAGTGTAAATCAAAAAGTAAGTGTAGAGCTTGCTGAAAAAATGAATTCTCTTTTCTTCGAAGTATTGATCGCTCCTGAGTTTGATGCGAAAGCTCTGGAATTACTTTCTTCAAAAAAGAACAGGATCATTTTGAAGAGTAAAAAAATTGAGTTCCCTGAATTCATGTCAAGATCAGCATTGAATGGTATCCTTGTTCAAAGTCGGGATAACAGCACTGAAAAGGTTGTTGATATGACTACAGTAACAAATGTTGCTCCGACTTCATCGCAATTGACGGATCTGGAATTTGCAAACAAAATTGTAAAACACACAAAGTCGAATACAATTGTAATTGCAAAAAACGGACAACTGATTGCAAGTGGAACGGGTCAGACCTCAAGAGTAGATGCTTTGCAACAAGCAATTGCGAAAGCAAAGCATTTCAAATTTGATCTGAATGGAGCTGTAATGGCTTCCGATGCTTTTTTTCCTTTCCCCGATTGTGTGGAGATTGCCGATAAAGCAGGAATCAAAGCGATCATTCAACCGGGTGGTTCTGTAAAAGACCAGGAATCGATTGACTATTGCAATCAGCATAATCTTGCAATGGTAACTACTGGCAAACGCCATTTTAAGCACTAAACCGTACTTAAAAATTTATTAAACAAATTGAAATAGATAAAACTATCTGTTTGAATTTGCGTATAGATGGGACGAAAGTGTATACTGACTATTTCAAACACCTAATACCGGCCCTATGGGCTCATTGAACGCATGGGATTGTTCGATTTTCTTACTCAAGAAATTGCTATTGACCTGGGAACGGCCAATACGCTGATTATTCATAACGACAAAGTTGTGGTAGATGAACCATCTATCGTGGCTATCGATCGTATGACCGGAAAGGTCATTGCAGTCGGTAAACAGGCCATGATGATGCATGGTAAAACGCACGAAAATATCAAGACAGTCCGCCCATTGAAAGATGGTGTGATTGCCGATTTCGATGCTGCTGAACACATGATCCGCGGAATGATAAAAATGCTTAGTCCGAAAGGCAGCCTTTTTACTCCTTCTCTAAGAATGGTGATCTGTATCCCTTCAGGAATTACTGAAGTTGAGAAGAGAGCCGTTCGTGATTCCGCTGAACATGCCGGTGGCAAAGAAGTGTATCTCATTCACGAACCCATGGCTGCTGCAATCGGTATCGGTATCGATGTGGAAGAACCAATGGGAAATATGATCATCGATATCGGTGGTGGTACAAGTGAAATTGCTGTCATCGCTCTTGGTGGAATTGTTTGCGATCAGTCTATCCGCGTAGCAGGTGACGGTTTTACAAATGACATCTGGGATTACATGCGTCGTCAGCACAATATCCTCATCGGTGAACGTTCTGCCGAAAGAATTAAAATAGAAGTTGGCTCCGCATTACCTGAACTTGAAAATCCGCCACCTGATTTCGCTGTTCATGGCCGCGATCTTATGACGGGTATTCCAAAAGAAATTACAGTGAGCTATTCTGAAATTGCTCATGCACTTGATAAATCAATTTCAAAAGTTGAAGAAGCGATTCTGAAAGCTCTTGAAATGACTCCACCTGAATTGTCTGCCGATATTTATCGTACCGGAATTTATCTGACCGGTGGTGGCGCACTTCTTCGTGGACTGGATCAAAGAATAGCTTTGAAAACAAAATTGCCTGTTCACGTTGCTGAAGATCCACTACGTGCAGTTGTTCGTGGTACCGGTATCGCTCTGAAAAATATCGGACGTTTCAAATTCCTTATTCCTTAATCAGTCGATACGATTTCTGTGGGAAAATCTAATTGATGAATGCGTAATCTGTTTCTCTTCCTTTGGAAGTATAACTTTTTTATTTCTTTCCTGCTCCTGGAAATTCTATGCGGTTACCTTATCGTTCAGAATAATAATTTCCAACGCGCAAGTTTCATCAATTCTACCAATCAGGTTGCTGCTAAAGTAAACTCTGCTGTCAGTTCTGTAACTGAATACATCAATTTGGGAATTACTAATGACGCTCTCTCAAGAGAAAATGCTGCTTTCAAATCATTGATGCCTGATGTATTTTACATCGATAGCGCTATTCGAAGAGTTCAATCCGATACAGTACTGAAACAACAATATACTTTCATGACTGCCAAAGTTGTGAATAATACTACAAATCGCAGAAGTAATTATCTTACTCTAAACCGCGGTAGTCTGCAAGGTGTACAACCTGAAATGGGTGTGATCTGTCCGGACGGAATCGTTGGAATTGTTAAAGATGTTTCCGAACATTATTGTTCGGTAATTTCATTTCTTCATAAAGACAGTCGTATCAGTGCCCGTCTGAAAAAAACAAACTTTATCGGATCAATGGTGTGGGATGGATTTGATGCAACTCACGGCCGGTTAAACGATATTGAAAAACACGTTAAGGTAAGTAAAGGCGATACGATCATCACAACTTCTTTCTCTTCTATTTTTCCTGAAGGAATCTTGATCGGAGTGGTGGAGTCTGTTAATCCGACTTCAAATAGTACATTCCAGGATATCACTATCCGCTTGTCAACAAGGTTTGGAAGTTTATCCTATGTATATATAGTAAGCAATCTTTTAAAAGATGAACAACAGGCATTGGAGGAGCCATTAAAAAATGATCGTTAAAATCCTGGCTCAACTATGGCGCTTTATCTTCCTTATCGGATTACAAGTAGTCCTGCTCAATCATATTCAATGGAGCGGCTACGTCAATCCATATGTTTACATCCTCTTCATTCTGATGCTTCCGGTTGAAACACCAAAGTGGCTGTTACTTATTCTTGCTCTCTGCACCGGATTAGTGATCGATATGTTTGGTACCAGCGGCGGCATTCATGCTGCAGCAACTGTCTTCATGGCATTTGCGCGGCCGGGAGTATTAAAGCTTATCGCACCACGTGATGGTTACGATACTGATACGAAACTTACACCCGGTGTTATGGGCTTTAATTGGTTCATAACCTATATCAGCATTATGGTATTGTTGCATCATCTTGCGTATTTTTACATAGAGGTGTTCCGCTTCAGTGAGTTTTTTATGACATTCTTAAAGGCAATCATCAATTCAATGATCACCGTTGTACTCATTGTTGTCGGTCAGTATTTATTCGGAAGACAAGGGAAGAGAAATGAACGTATCATCGGGTAGGACTACCGTAATTTATTTTATTTTTTTCGTCGTAGCATTTATTTATTTGTTGCGCTTATTCTATATTCAGGTTATCGATAAGAGTTATGAGTTGTCTGCAAATAATAATGTTTTACGTCTTGTAATTGATTACCCTTCACGCGGATTGATCTACGACAGAAATGGAAAGCTGCTTGTATTTAATGAGCCTGTTTATGATCTGATGATCATTCCCAAGCAAGCAAAGGACATCGATACTGTTGAATTGTGTAAACTGATCGGAATCACAAAGGAAGATTATATTGAAAAGTTCAGAAAAGCAAAAGCTTATTCACCCGTAAAAGCAACGATCTTCGAAAAACAATTGTCTGTCGTTACGTATGCGACATTTCAGGAAAAGTTATATAAGTTTCCCGGATTTTTTGTTCAGCCTCGTACACTTAGAAAGTATCCTGATCCTATGGCTGCCCATTTGTTCGGATATATCGGTGAAGTAGATTCTGCAATCACTCACAAAAATCCGTACTACCGCGATGGTGACTACATTGGTAAAAGCGGTATTGAACAATCGTATGAAACAGTTCTCCGCGGACAACGAGGAGTCCGGAGAGTTATGGTTGATGTATTCAACCGCGAGAAAGGAAGTTTTCAGGACGGAAAATATGATACAGCTGCTGTTGCCGGTGAAAGTCTTACGATAACGATCGATGCCGATCTGCAACGGTATGCTGAAAAATTATTTCAGAATAAAGTCGGAGCAGTCGTAGCGATTGAACCTTCTACCGGAGAGATCCTCGCCTGCGTAAGTAATCCTTCCTATGATCCGAATTTACTTGTAGGACGTGCACGAACTAAAAATTACGCTCATCTTTTATTTGATCCATCAAAGCCTTTGTTCAATCGTGCATTGATGGCTTACTATCCGCCGGGTTCAACATTCAAGCTTATCAACGATCTGATCGGTGAAGAAGAAGGCGTATTGCATCCGAATACTTCTTACTACTGCGATGGAGGATATCACATGGGTTCACTCACTGTGAAATGTGATGCACGACACGGTACGATTGCTTTGGAAACTGCTATCGAACATTCATGCAATACTTATCACTGTTATGTTTTCAGGAGCATTGTTGATCAGAAAAAATTTAAGTCTACAGAAGAAGGCTATGAGAACTGGAGACGACATGTACTAACATTCGGTATTGGTAAAAGACTTTATAGTGATCTGCCTCAGGAATTGAAAGGGAATGTTCCGACTGTTCAGTATTACGATAAATATTTTGGTAAAGGCAGATGGAGATCGTCTACAGTTGTTTCCCTTTCTATCGGACAAGGTGAATTAGGAATTACTCCATTGCAAATGGCAAATACAATGTGCATCATTGCCAACCGCGGACATTTTTATATTCCGCACATCATGAAAAAAGTGGGGAATAACCCGCAGAAAGATAAAAAGTTCACAGAGAAGAATCATACTTCAGTTCGTCCGGAGTATTATGACATCGTGCAGGATGGTATGCAAAAAGTTCTCGAGTCCGGAACAGCTGCGCGATCACAGATTAAAGGAATTACCGTTTTAGGTAAAACAGGTACTGCACAGAATCCCGGGAAAGATCACTCGCTCTTTGTCGGTTTTGCTCCAAGAGAAAATCCAAAGATCGCTGTAGGGATCATGGTTGAAAATGGAGGCTGGGGTAGCGACTGGGCTGCGCCTATTGCAACTTTAATGATAGAGAAATATCTGAACGATACGATTGCCAGAAAAGATCTTGAGAAAAGAATGTTTGAAGGAGTTATTACTCCAAAAGTATATCAGCCAAAAGTTCCGATTGCAAAAAAGGATAGTGTTGTGAAACTCATTCCGGTCAGACCGAAATTAATTAAAACAAAAAACTGATGGGAAGAGACGACAGAAGCATATTGCAAAACATTGACTGGGTACTTGTAGGGATCTTCCTTGTAATGGTTTTATTCGGGTGGATGAATATTTATGCAGCAGTTTATAATGATGAGCATAAGAGCATTCTTGATTTTACCCAGAACTATGGTAAACAAAGCATCTGGATCGTTTGTGCATTGTTCATCGCTTTAATGGTCCTTGTTATCGATGGAAAGTTTTATGCGGCATTCTCCTATGCCATCTATGTAGTTATGATCCTGCTCTTGCTGTCAACCTTTGCTTTTGCAAAAAATGTAAAAGGATCGTATGGTTGGATTGACATTGGTGCATATAAATTGCAACCCGCCGAGTTTGCGAAATTTGCAACGAACATGGCGCTCGCAAAATTTTTAAGTACACTGGATACAAGAATGCAGGATTTCAAAACAAAGTTGATCTCATTGGCAATCATTGGAATTCCGGCTATAATTATTTTATTGCAAAATGATACAGGTTCTGCATTAGTCTTCGGTGCATTTGTGCTTGTCCTTTACAGAGAAGGCCTTTCAGGAAATATACTTTTACTTGGATTGGTCTCTGGAGCATTGTTTGTTCTAGCATTGCTTATCCAGCAAACAACATTATTTATTGTTATAGGAATAATTGCTTTGCTGATCTTAATGGTTGTGCGGAGGAATAAGAAAAATATTTTTACAATTGTTGCAGGCGCACTTGTAGCAATGGCAATTGTGTTCAGTGTCGATTATTTTTACAACAGTGTTCTTCAGGATCACCAGCGAATTCGTATTGATGTTTTGCTTGGAAAAGAAGTGGATCTGAAGGGTGCCGGTTATAATGTCAATCAAAGTAAGATCGCTATCGGCTCCGGTGGATTTTTTGGTAAAGGATTCTTAAAAGGAACTCAAACAAAATATGACTTTGTGCCTGAGCAAAGCACTGACTTTATTTTCTGTACAGTAGGCGAGGAGTGGGGTTTTCTTGGAAGTCTTGTGGTCATCGGACTCTTTGTTGCACTACTTGCCCGCATCATTTATGTAGCTGAAAGGCAAAGATCAGCCTACTCCAGGATCTATGGGTATGGCGTAGCGTGTATACTTTTTGTGCATTTATTGATCAATATCGGTATGACCATTGGATTAGCGCCTGTAATTGGGATTCCTTTGCCATTTTTTAGCTATGGCGGTTCATCATTATGGTCCTTTACAATCCTCCTTTTTATCTTCATCCGGCTTGATGCCTACAGGCTGCAAATTCTGAGATAATTGCAAATTCTTCATTTCCAATGTAAAGCGTGACAATTCCAAGACATTATTCATGAGTCTTTCATTTAACTTTAACTTAACAAAAATCGAAAACCATGAAAAAAACACTACTTTCTATTATCTCCCTGATTTCAATTATGGGAATCATGCAGTCTTGCACAAAAGAAAATGAAGAATGTTCTTCTACATCAATCTCTGATCAGACGATAGCACAAATGGTGCAGTCATCATCAGATCTGGTATATATGACTTCTTCAGCAAAATCTTTGCAAACATCGGGTAACTTCCGGATTAAAATGAACTCTACTGCAGCTTCAGCTTTTAGAAATAGTGGAAAGTCAACTTATCCGAACAACAGTATGCTTGTTCGCGAAGCGCTTGATCAAAATGGAAATGTAACTGGTTCAGATATTATGTATAGATCAATGTCGGATCCTAATGCTCACCAAGGCTGGATCTGGACAAGTCTGGATGAAAACGGTGAAGTAATTTATAATGCATCTGAAAGAGGAGCGAAATGTCAAAGCTGTCATAGCGGAAATATCGTTTCTTTTAACGGCATCTGAGTATTGTGTTTTTATGTGGTCTAATTGTAACGCCTTCTTCTGTCTCCCGGAAGAAGGCGTTTATTTTTGCCCCATTATCTGATTTTCTACTTAAGAATTTGAACTGTTCACATCAATTTTCAGAATGATTACATAAATAAGTGCAGAATCAGAAAATTTTGGTTGAATTGAAATTACTGCAATAATAAATTTAGATATCTTTAAATAAAAAACAGATGAAAAAATGTCTGCTCTTATTGTTTCCGCTTATACTTTTATTTTTTTCTTCTGAAAAAACTTCTGCACAATGTGCAATGGCAGTAAATGGAAATGTATATACTGTCACAACACCTTTAGATAATGTTCCTGGAAGTCTGAGATCTGCTATAAATGATGCGAACATTGACGGAACAGGTGGCCTCATTACTGTAGCTTGTAGTGGACCAATTGTTCTTCAGTCCCCGCTGCCGCAAATTTATTGCGATTCGCTCATGATTATAATCGCCGGCGTGCAACTTGATGGTGGTAATGTCTGCACTGATCCTGCATTCGAATTTTCTACTGCTCATAGTTGTGCTTCACTTTCTCCAAATTCAGCAATTAATTTTATTCCCAGGGTTTTCTCCGTCTTCAGTTCTGATGATTCAGGTCCGGGTACATTAAGGGATATCATTAATGCAGCAAACTTTTCGCCTTCTCAGGATATTATACATTTTAATTTATCCGGTCCTGCACCCCGGACAATTCAATTGAACAGTGCATTGCCTCAAATAATCTACTCTCTTGAAATCAATGGAGCAAGCCAGCCTTTACATGGATATATTGGATCTGCCCCTCGAATTGCAATTGAAGGAGTCAATAAAACATTTCCAGGTTTATGGTTTGAGAACATCAATGATCCATCAGGCTTCATTGGAAAGGTGTATGGACTTACACTCCATAATTTTTCAACAGCCGTACATTCGGAAGTTCTATATCAGATGGTTATCGGAGATAATTTACGACGGAATGTGATCGGTCATAACAATTGGGGAATATTTTCAAGGAATGACAGTCTTCTGGATATTACAAATAATTTTATCGGACTGGATACCGGTGGTACGGCTGCTGATTCAAATGACATTGGAATAACAATTTTGGGAAATCAAAATGCCTCACAGCAATTACAAGTCAATCGCAATGTTATTTCAGGAAATAATCAAGGCGCTATAATATATAACGGAGTGTTAAGCGGGTCTTTTAAAGGCAATCTGATTGGAACTGACAAGACAGGATCTTATGAAATTGCAAATCCGCATGGGGGAATTTCTTGCGGAGGAAGTAATGTAGAATTTGGTGGATTGAATCCCGGAGATGGAAATCTTTTTTCAGGGAGTTCATATTCTAATCTTGAAGCCGGAATAAATAATCGTGTTTTAGGGAATAAGTTCGGAACTAATCTTGCTGGAACAATGGCGATACCTAATATTGACGGTCCATGTGTTGTAGCTTACGGCGGAACAATTATTGGTGGTCCTTCGCTCTCAGACAGAAATATTTTTGGAAGTAACGCAATAATGATTCTCGGACCGGGAGTAAGAGTTGAGAATAATTATTTTGGAATAGATAGCTCAGGCACGATTAATTTCCCTATAAATGGAAGCGCAGTAGAGTGCTTGTCGGATTCGAATGAGATTAAAAATAACGTAATCAGGAATTGTGAATCCGGAATAGCACTGAGTAGTCGTCACAATGTTGTCATTGGTAATAGCATCAGCGAATGCTATAATGGGATTAACTGCAATGCCAATTTTAATTTGTACACGCATAACAGTATTTTCAACAATTCAAATTTGGGAATTTATCATTTCAATAATGCCAATAATAATTTACTGCCACCTGTAATTGCAATTTTTAACCAGAACGGAGCATCAGGAAGTTCAGAACCGAATGCTGTTATCGAATTGTATTACAGCGAGTCTCAGAACGGAACTCCACAAGGTAAAACATATATTACAACAGTCACTGCTGATGCAGCAGGAATATGGTCTTATATAGGCTCACTGATCGATACATTGAATATTACTGCGACTCAGACGATAAATGGTAACAGTACTTCCGTGTTTGCTGATTTTCCGTTATCGTCGCATATTGATTCTGATCCGGATATGAATATTTCAATATATCCGAATCCGGCAAATTCTTATTTTATTCTGGAAACTTCAAGAGAAATTTTACAGACAAGTATTTCTGATCTTCTCGGAAAAACTCTTTTAACAATTAACACTTATTCTGTAGACAAAGTCTTCAATACTTCCTGGCTTGAAAATGGTTTTTATATCATCAGAATTAAAACAACGAATGGAGAATATTTTACAAGAATTCAGATAGTCCATTAAAAAAACGTCTTCAATTTAGATTTCGTTTCTCGTCTTTCATTAATTTTTAATTAGTTTGATTGTTTGAAAATCTATATTCGATTTTATTTTACAAAAGTAAGTCCCACTATTCAGATCAGACAGATCAAGATTTATTTTATTTTTACCCGGCACCGTGTTTTTTAGTGAAATGTTCTTAAGCCCTCTGCCTTGTTATTATGGTTGAATGAGAAAAAATGATGATTGAAACAGAAAAAGGGTTACTGCTTTATTAATTTAATGAAGTTTTGGCTGTTATTATTTCTGATGACGCAGAAATAAATTCCGTCAGAAAGGGCATTTCCATCAAGTAAAAATTCGCCGGCTCGCCTTTCAATCATATTAGCTAACATTATTTCATTTCCCAAAATGTCATAAAGAAAAAATTGTGTCTGAGAATTGATTTCTTCCATATGAATAACCGTTTTTGTAGTAAATGGATTTGGGAATGCTGAAAGATAAATTTCGTTCTCTATTTCGGAACTTTCTGTCGTGGAGCAATGAATAATTTGTGGAAGAGCCTGATTTGTTATAATAAAATTTGCAATTGATCCTGTAACCGAAATAGACATCGTATCAAAAACTAATGTATCAGTGATCTGAATAAATGCCGAAGCAATATTCCCGCTGATAGAATTACAACTGCCGGTTCCACTTGTATCAGTTCTGATAATGTACATATCGCTTGCACCATTCCCCAGACTTTCAGAATAGCCACCGATAAGGAAATCATTATTGCTGATACTCTTTATTGATAGTCCGTGATCATATGAATTTCCACCAAATGTTCTTTGGGTGATCAGGTTTCCGGCAGTATCTGTAATTGCAAATAAAACGTCAGTCTGGCCATGAGTATTGTAGTTTGTTGCACCGGTAAAACAGATCCTTCCGTCGTTCATAATTTCTAAGTCCCGGATGTCTTCATATTCGCTGCTGCCGAAAGCAATCGCTTTTATAATGCTTCCATTTTGATTAAGTCTGATGATCAATCCATCCGGTGAATTCGGACTGCTGTTAAAAGCCTGATTGTAACTCAGACAACCAACGATGATCTCGCTTGAAGTTACTTGTATAGCATAACCAAGATCCCAATTGAAAAAATCGGATGTTGCATATTTTTTTGACCATTCTACATTCCCGTTCTTATCAGTTTTTATAACAAATAAATCTGATGGACCACCGGCTTGTACCTGGGTTATTCCTGTCACTAATGCACCTTCATCTTCTGTCACCGTTATTTTTCTGCCTTCATTAATATTTAAGTCACCAATTGCTTTCGCCCAGATAACATTTCCTGATGAATCACATTTTGTGAGCAGTACATTGTAATCAAGAGTAGAAACATAACCTGTAAAATAAAAATCACCGTTGGGTAATGTAGCAATGTCTTCTCCCCAACCCGGTACGTTATAATATTTTGACCAGATCACATTTCCCAGAGAATCATATTTCATTGCAAATGGTTTTTCCATTCCCAGACTATTTGTGTAACCGGTAAGGATAAATTCGTTTTTGTTTGTCACTGCAGCTGAAAGTGCAATGTCTTCACCAGCTAATCCGGCGATAGTGCTGCCGATTAAATTACCATTTCCATCCAGTCTGTTGAATACAATATCATAACTTCCTGAACCAATAGAAGTGGTATGGCCTGCGATATAGATTTTGCCATTGCTATAAATTGATTTGGAACTTACCTCTTCACCGCTGCCACCAATAGTTGTTTCAAATGTTGATTGAGAAAATACATTGTAAGAAACAAATTGAATCGGAATAAGAAAAAGTAAAAACAAGTTCTTCATTGCTATTTTATAAGTGACCATCGATAAGTACATCGAATGAAATTGCTATATCCTGCAATTTAAAAAATATTCACTCCGTATCCGTCAACCCATCACCTACATTTAAATGCAGTAAAATTTATTTCACTTCAAAAAAATCTTTTAAGGTACACCCTATTAATTATCTCAATGAAACCTAAAAATCTGTACAAGATCATTATTTCCACTTGCAGAGTGACATGAAATACATTCTCCACCTTTTTCTGAAGCAGAATACTCCGGTGTGCCGTCAGGATTATATTCAGCCCAAACCCAACCGGATCCACTATTTGCTGCTCCGGGAAGTTTGTACATTATTGAATATTCTAATAATGGACCACCACTAGGCCCATATATTTCTTTTACAATTAATGATTCATCAGGAAAAAAAGTTTTTGTAAGTCGTGTTGCAGAATCGTTCATAGCAGAAATTGCTTTCTGATTAAACCGGACTCTGATATGACCACCATGCGGGCTATTACCTGAGACACCAAGCGTATCCAGACTTTTGTTCAGATATGTGAATGAAGACACTGTCTGTGTAAGACTAAAGAGCGTTGCATCGCTAATGATAACACCTTCTTCTTTTTTTGAAGAACATGATGCTATCAACACTACAAATAAAAGTTGGAGGAGATGCTTCATGCACTAAAGGTAGCGAATTACTTTAAAAAATTAAAGCCAAAAAAAAAGGGTCAAAAGGAAAGAGCGCTAACCCTTTACCTTTGACCCTTGAACTGAAGATCAGAGATGATCAATAAAACTTCGCTCTGTTATCTTCTATACTTGCTTTTTCTTTTAGTGTATTCAATACTTCGTATTCGCTACGTGACTTACGTTGATCAGCAAGTTGTTTAGCATTTGCAGAATAATCTTTTGTTTCTGCAGGTGTTGTAAACGATTTAACCATGATTACAGCAACTGAATTTTCTCCTTTGATTGCTTTACTTGTTTGTCCGGCTTTCATTGCGAAAACAGTACCCACCATTGCAGGTTCGTTACCCATTCCCGGAATGTAACTGTTTGCGAAATTTACATTGTCAGCATCAGTAGCTGTTACATTTAATTTCTGAGCTATTGCATCAATATTTCCTGAACCGGCTGCATTGAATTTCTCAATAAGCATTTGTGCTTTTTTGATCTTACGTGCTTCAAGAGTTACAGCATCTTTCACTTCATCTAATGGAAGTGTTCCTTTTTCTTTTATACCAACTAAGTGAGCCATTACATATTTATCGCCAAATGTGTAGATCTTACTGATGTCACCTTTTTTAGCACTATAAGCCCAACGCACAAGTTCACGTGGTTGATCTAATCCGGGAATGTTTTTGTCGTTCTCACGGATGTTATCTGCTATACGTTTGTTCAAACCTTGTTTCACAATTGCTGAATCAAATGCTTCTCCTGAAGAATTCTTTGATGCAAATTCCTGAGCTTTGTTATAAGCAGCATCGTAAGTTTTTTGAGAAGGTTCAATTTTACGTTCAAGTGTTAACACCTGAATTTGTTTTGACCCTGCACTTTTATCCATGATCTCGATAAGGTGAATTCCAAATTGAGAAGTGACAATTGGCAAATCGCCTTTCTTTCCATTGAAACATGCATCATTGAAAGTCGGTACCATCTGTCCTGCACGGAACCATCCAAGATCTCCGCCTTTTATTGCTGAACCCTGATCTTTAGAGAATAACATTGCAAGGTCAGCAAATTTTGAACCTTTCTTAATTGCATTTTTTAAACTGTCAGCAGTTGCCATTGCTTTGGCAGAATCTCCATCAATGATGTTGATCAGGATGTGACGAGCCTTTACTGAATCAGAAACTATTTTTTCTCCTGTTAATTTTGCAACTTTAACAGTGCTTCCATCTTCAAATGGACCTACGATCTTTCCTATTGGTGCACCAAATAATGCAGTGTCAATCGCTACTGGCAAAGTTCCTTTTGCGTGGTAAGTTGAATCAACTGCACCGTCTGTATTCTGACTAACGAAAACAATGTTGTCTGTAGTGTTTGCATATTCAGCTGCAAGACTTGAAATATTCGTCATTACAGCTGATCTGTCTTCCGGTGACGGAGTAACATCAAATGTTATGTATTCAATTTTACGGATCGTTTCTGCTTGCTTGTATTTCTGTGTATTTGCATTATAGTAACTCGATAGATCTCCATCGTCAACTTTTACTGACGAATCAGGAATAGTATTAAAGTCAAGACGAGCAAAACGAATTGATGCATTTTTTTGAGCCTCTTCGTAATTACGTTTCGCTTCTTCTGTCGTTACAAAAAGTCCTGCCTTAAGAAGGTCTTTGTATTTTGTGCTGATACGCTCTTCGGTAATTGCATCTTCAAAAGTTTTCCATTGACGTTGAGTATTCTCATCGCGATTAGGAAGGTCTTTTAAAAACTTCACAACATTCGACGGATCAAATGAATTTGTTTTTGGATCAGTAAATGCCTGCTTGATCTGCGGATGAGGATTAGCACCAGTACACATGTCAAACAATTCACCCGAACTGCAAGACAGTCCAAGTTTTTTGTATTCTTTTCCCAGTGTGTTATCAGTAACAAACATTCCCCATGCTTGCTCGCGCAACATGTCCTGCGTGTTCTGATCAACAGTTTCATTCTTTGTGTTGATCTTATAATTCTCAGTCAATGTTTCAATACGTCTCTCGTATTCCTGGAAGTGAACTTTCTCACCACCGATCGCACCGACTACATCAGAATTGCCGTTCAGAAGCCCGGAATTTGACGTTAACACATCTCCTAAAATGAATAGTATCATTGATACCCCTACGAAACCTATCAGTAGCCCTACGCGCTTTCTGATTCTAGTAATTACAGCCATAGCCGTTGAATTTGTTTTATGTGATTAATTAGATAATTTTTCGTTATTCAAGAAGCGCAATTATCATTTATATGTAATTGATAATCAGCAATTTGATTCGTTTTGGAGCTACCTCCCCCAAAATGAGGGGCGAATATACAATTCCCCACATGGAAATCCTAATTTTTCGTCGGAGGAATTCTAGGGCGGTCCCCGAGCGAAGTCGAGGGGCAATAATTTCGAACAACGGGTTAATTAGAAATTAGAACAAAGTTCCATCCCCATTTTTCATTTTTCACTATTAGTTAAAATCTAAAAGTTAGTCATCATTAACCTTAAATCTAACCTGTTCAATCCGGTTATTTTTTACTTTCAAAGCTACAATTGTAAAAGGAGGGATAATGATCTCTTCATTCTGCTCAGGAATGTTTTCATGGTGCTGGAAAATAAATCCGCCTAGTGTTTCATACTCTTCTGATTCAGGAATATTCAGATCATATTTTTTATTCAGATAGTCAATTTCCAATCGCCCTGAAAAAAGATACTCTGTATCAGATAATTTTTTTTCTGTTTCTTCAGGAACATCATGTTCATCCTGAATCTCACCGAAGATCTCTTCAATGATATCTTCAATGGTCACCATGCCTGAAGTGCCGCCGTATTCGTCTACAACAATTGCAACACTTCTATGTTGGTTTGTAAACTGTTTTAAAAGGTCATTCGCATTCATCACTTCAGGAACGATCGTTACCGGTAAAAGAATCTGATTTAAATTCTGCGGACGTTTAAACATTTCGGAAGAATGTACAAAGCCGATTATGTTATCAATGTTGTCGCGGTAAATCAGGATCTTCGAAAGTTTCGTTTCTATGAATAATTTTTGCAATTCCTCAATTGTTCCTGTTACATTCATTGCAACAATTTCATTTCGGGGAATCATACATTCACGCACTTTCACTTCCTTAAAATCAAGTGCATTCTGAAAGATACGGATCTCTGTATCCATTTCTTCTGCCTGATTATTTCTTGTGGTAAGTTCACGTACATACATATCCAGATCAACTCTTCCAAATACAGGCCGCTCTTCAACGATCTGGATCCGGAATAATGTCTGCATGAAAAATGATGACAATTTCAGTACAACCCAGACGATAGGATAGAGGATAAGGTATAAAATCCTTATCGGTACAGCCAGTAGGTCGAGTGTAGCATTCGGATTTATTCTGAATAAAACTTTAGGAATAAATTCGGCTGCTATCAGGATGATCAATGTACTGCAAATGGTTTGTATGATCAACAATGTTCCATGACCATGCAATTGCAATGGTAAATATGATTTCAGTAATTCAGTCTGAAGAATTTCTTTTTCCATCACTATACCGTAGATGACTAAAGAAATATTATTTGCAATGAGCATACTTGCAATAAAGCGTGAAGGAGATTTTACAAAATTCCAGATGATCTTTGCAGAAAAACTTCCCTGACTTCTGTCTAATTCAATACGCAGTTTATTAGATGACAGGAAAGCAATTTCGCTACCTGAAGAAAATGCAGAAAAAAGTAATGTTATTATGATTATAGTCCAGTCAGACACAGTTCAAAAGTAAATTTTAGCCGACGAAGATAATTATTTGAAGGGAAAATCGGGATTATTTTCAATGATAAAGTTCCTTTTCGTCCTTCTGTTCAAATTTGATCCTTTGTTTGCGCCGAACGGTGTACATCGCCGATGCAATTGCTGTAATTGCCAGCATAAATAATCCGGACTGAATGCCTTCTTTAAAAAACTGAAAGATCGTTAGTCCAAAACTTATGATCGTGATACACAACCATGCGATTTCTAATGTCCTAATCATTTTTCGGGTTATTTATAGATATGGTGCCTTTGATATTAAATATTTTGTACTTCGTGAAATCCTCATTTGCCTCGAAGCCTTTGCCAAAAATTATTTCATCTTTTGTAGTGATCTTCACATCTTCATTGCTCAATAGCTTTTGTTTCTTTTCGTCCCATATCAAATGTTCTGTATTCAATTTATCACCTTTCTCATTGGTAACGATCACATTTTTCTTCGCCTCCATCTTTTGATCTTTTTCATAGCGAATCCCATAATCGGCGACCAATCTGCTTTTTACCTCCATTTTTTCATTGTAAAAAATGGCATGCAGTCCATTGGGCATTTCAATATACGGATTTTCTGTTGAATAATGGTCTAATATGGGTGCAGTTATTTCAACCTGAACTTTTGCTGAATCACTATAAATGATCTTGATACTCTTTGCTGTTTCTGTCGGAATTACCTGGCCTTTGCTGTATAATTTAACTTTATCGAGGTCATTTTCACAGGAATACAAGGAAATAAGAACAAAAAGCGAAATCAGTTTTGGCCAAAAGAGGTTCTTCATATTACAAAACTAAGAAATTATACTGATTTCGATATTCCATTAAATCATACTATAATATCTGCCCTTATAATCCATTAATCCATTAATCCCGGTAATCCATTAATCCATTAATCCCGGTCCGAATTGGTTAATAAAGGTTAATCAATTATAAATCATACAGCAAAATTCTATTTTTGTGGACCTAACTTAATCCAGTTAAATCAAGTAATGAAAAACTCTTTGAAACTAGTAGCAATTGCACTTGGATGTGCAACTGTCTATACATCTTGCTCTAGCAGCGAGGCGAAAAAAGGTGTTGGTGTTGACGTAGCAAATTTCGATTCGACAGTAGCAGCATCAAACGATTTTTTCCATTTCGCCAATGGCGGGTGGATAAAGAAAAATCCAATTCCTGCTGATCAGGTTCGTTCAGGAACATTTCCAAACCTTATAGAAAACAACAGAAAAAATCTGCACCAATTAGTAGATGAAGCATCTGCAAAAACTGATTCGAAGAAAGGTTCACCGGAACAACTTGTTGGAGATATGTACTTCAGTGCAATGGATACCGTTACCATTGAAAAATTAGGTGCTGAACCGATCCGTCCGGAAATGGAAAAGATCGACAAGCTAACTGATCTGAATTCAATTCTTAGCTATACAGCGCTTCTTCAGAAATGGGGCGCTTCGCCGATGTATGGTTTGTATGCCGGACAAGATCCAAAGAACAGTGAAGTTGTTGTTCCGCAAATTTATCAGGGTGGACTTTCTCTTCCTGATCGTGATTTTTATGTTAACAATGATGAAAGATCAACAAAGATCCGCACAGAGTTTTTGAGCCATATGATTAGCATGTTCAAACTTTATGGTTTGGATGAAGCAACAGCAACAAAATATGCAAATGTTGTTATGCGCATAGAAACAAATCTTGCAAAAGCATCTATGACTCGCGTAGAACAACGTGATCCATATAAAACATATAATAAAGTTACCATTGCCGATTTGAATGCAATGACACCATCACTTCGTTGGGATGAAATGATGAAAAATCTTGACATCAATGGTGGGTATGATTACTTAGTTCTTGGTCAGCCATTATTTTTAAAAGAACTTGAGAACCAATTAAAGTCAAACAGCATTGACGACTGGAAAATATATTTGAAATGGAATTTGTTGAATCTTGCCGGAAATGTTCTTAGCAATGATTTTGTAAACCAGGATTTCTATTTCAACAATAAAGTTTTAAATGGTCAGAAAGAAATTCAGGCACGTTGGAAACGGATGGTTCAGATCACTGACGGAATGGTTGGAGATGCTTTAGGACAACTTTATGTTGCGAAATTCTTCCCACCTGAATCTAAGAAAAAAATGGACGAGCTTGTTTCGAATCTTATTGTAGTTTACAATGAGCGTATCGACAAACTTGACTGGATGAGCGCTGCTACTAAAGTTAAAGCAAAAGAAAAACTGAATGCAATTACACGTAAGATCGGGTACCCTGATAAGTGGAAAGATTATGCAGGACTGGATATCAATCGTGGTTCATTCTTCAAGAATTTAATGAATGCAACTAAATGGAATTATGAATATGCAATCAGTCAGATCGGAAAACCGGTAGATCGTTCACAATGGGGAATGACTCCGCCAACAGTTAATGCATATTACAATCCGTCATTGAATGAGATCGTTTTCCCTGCCGGAATTCTTCAGCCTCCTTTCTTCAACGCGCAAGCTGATGATGCTGTTAATTATGGTGCAATTGGAGCGGTAATCGGTCATGAGTTAACTCATGGTTTCGATGATGAAGGTCGTAACTTCGATGCAAAAGGAAACTTGAACGCATGGTGGACGTCTGAAGATTCTGCGAAATTTGTAACACGTGCGCAAGTGATCATTGATCAGTTCGATGGCTTTACGGTACTTGATACGCTTCATGTAAATGGTCATCTTACATTAGGAGAAAACATCGCTGATCTTGGTGGAGTAACAATTGCATATGATGCATTCAAACGCACAAAGCAAGGTCAAGGCAAAGAACTTATTGATGGTATGACGCCTGATCAAAGATTCTTCTTTGGTTTTGCAACCATCTGGGCCGGTTCTATGCGTCCTGAAGCTGCTGCACAACGTATCATCACTGATCCACATTCACCGGGATTGTATCGTGTGAATGGTCCGCTTTCAAACCTGGAAGAATTCTATAAAGCTTTCGGAGTAAAAGAAGCAGATAAAATGTATCGTCCTGATTCTATCAGAGCTAAGATCTGGTAAATAAAAAATCATCATAATAATAAAGATGTTTTTTTAAACACGGAGTTCACTCAGTAAAAAAGGGAGAAAAGGAGAATAGTTCATTCTCTTTTTTCTCCCTTTTTTGCTCTATATTCTCCATGTTAAATTGTTAACGTATCTTCGCAACATGTCAGAAGAAAGCGTCGATTTTTTAGATTTCAAGTTAAATAAGCAGTTATGGTCGGCAATCGCGGATGCAGGATATGAAACTCCAACTGAAATTCAGGCCAAAGCAATTCCTTTGATCCTTGCAGGTAATGATGTTGTTGGTGTTGCTCAAACAGGTACAGGTAAAACAGCTGCATATCTGATTCCGCTTATTATGAAGATCAAATATGCAAAGGGAACTGATCCGCGCGCTTTGATCGTTGTGCCGGCACGTGAACTGGCACTTCAGGTGCATGAATCGATAAAAATGCTTGCAAAGTACACGGACCTCCGTTCTGTTGCATTAGTTGGTGGAGTAGGTACGAAATCACAGAAGGATGTGCTTGCAGAAGGTGTGGATATTGTAGTTGCAACTCCAGGAAGATTAATGGATATGTATCTGCCCGGATTTTTAAAACTTAAATTACTTCAGGTTTTCATAATGGATGAAGCTGAGCGTTTACTTGATATGGGCTTTCGTTTACAGATAGGGAGAATGCTGGAAGTAATGCCCCGTAAAAGACAAAATCTTTTATTCAGTGCAACATGGAATGAAAAAGTTCAACAGGTTTCGGAAGACTTTTTACTTTCACCAACTGTGATCAGAATCAATCCTGAAGTAAAGACTGTTAAATCAGTTAGTCAGGTGGTGTATTTTACACCTAATCTGAGAACCAAAATAAATCTCTTAGATCATTTCATAAAAGATGAAAAATACAGGAAGATGATCATCTTCTGTAAAACGAAAACCACTGCAACTAATATTTATAAATACCTCGACAGAAAATATGGCGAGGAATCAGTAAGAGTTGTTCATGGGAATAAAGACCAGAATACCCGTATCAATGCAATAAAATTATTTAAGGAAGAAAAGATCCGGTTCCTTGTTGCAACTGATGTCGCTGCACGTGGAATTGATATTGAAGATGTGTCACACGTTTTTAATTTTGAAGTGCCATTGGTTTATGAAGATTATATTCACCGCATTGGAAGAACAGGTCGTGCTCAGAAGATTGGTGATTCAATTACATTCTGTGCTCCCAACGACGAGTATCATCTGAAGAAAATTCAAAAACTTATCGGCGATAAAATTCCTGTTGCACAGATCCCTGTTGAAGTTGAAATTCTTCCAACACCTTATGAAGAAGAACAGGTCATGCGCAGACAGATCGATGATCAGCGTAAAAGAGAAGACCCGGAATTTCAGGGAGCATTCCATGACAAGAAAGGTTTTCAGCACAGTAAAAAAGGTGATGTCCCAAAAAATAAAGTAAAAGGAAAGAATAAGAAAAAAGCGAAAGCGATTGCCAGGTCAAAAGAAATAAGAAAGGATAAAAGTAAGTGAAAACTCAGAACAGAGGACTTGTCATTTTCTTGATTCTATTGTTAGCAATTGTGTGGGGCAGTTCTTTTATCCTCATGAAAAAAGGACTTATCGTTTACACACCTTACCAGGTTGGTGCGATCAGAATGTTTGTCTCTATGCTTTTCCTGTTTCCTTTTTTAATCGGGCACTTTAAAAAAGTTGAACGATCACGCTGGAAATATTTAATGCTTGCCGGTTTATGTGGTAATGGAATTCCTGCAGTATTATTTCCATTGGCAGAAACAGAGATCAGCAGTGCACTTGCAGGAATGATCAATTCTACGGTGCCAATTTTTACATTGATACTTGGAGTGCTTTTCTTTCAGATGAAAAGTGACAGAACTAAACTCATCGGAATTTTTATTGGATTGATAGGTGCAATACTTTTTGTCGGCGGCGGAGGTTCAGAGATAACCGGAAATTCCAATTATGCTTACTTCATTGTAATAGCATGTATTTGCTATGCAGTTAGCGTAAATACCATCAGAAACTATTTGTTAGGAATTGACGCAATTCGCAACACCGGATTTTCGCTCTTGTTCGCAGGAATTCCACTTGGAATATATCTTTTCTCTACAGATTTTGTCGCAAGAACAATGTCATCGCCTGATGCTATTTTCAGTCTTAGTTGTGTAATAGTTCTCGGACTTTTCGGAACTGCTATCTCAACAATACTTTTCAATCGTCTGATCAGACTCACTGATTCGCTGACTGCTTCTTCTGTTACTTATCTGATTCCTGTAGTTGCTCTCGCATGGGGACTATTCGATGGCGAAAAACCATCGGTGATTCATTATATTGGATTTGTACTTATTATCAGTGGAGTGTATCTTGTTTCGTGGCCGAAGAAGGTAAGCATACAAAAATAGAATGTAATGAGGTTATCACAAATTGTGATAACCTATCTGAACAAATAAAGTTTTTCATTGATTAGAATAACAACGAACTGAACAATAAAAAAGCCGGCAACTTTCGCTCCCGGCTTCTAAAGAATTTTTTATCATTAATTATAAATTACTTTTAGACATTTCTGTGAAGTTCTTAAAGAACAAAGGAATCGTTTCAATCCCCTTAAAGAAATTAAACAATCCATAATTCTCATTCGGAGAATGGATCAGATCGCTGTCAAGTCCGAAACCCATCAATACTGATTTCAGTCCTAACTCTTTTTCAAACAATGCAACGATTGGAATACTTCCACCACCACGTGTTGGAATTGGTTTTTTGCCGAAGGTGGTTTCCATTGCTTTGCTAGCTGCCTTGAATGCAACACTGTCAGTTGGTGTAACAACTGGTTCACCACCATGATGCGGATGAACAGCAACTTTAACTCCTTTCGGTGCGATCTTTTTAAAATGATCTTCGAACAATTTAGTCATCTTATCACTTACCTGATTTGGTACAAGTCGCATACTGATCTTTGCAAAAGCTTTTGAAGGCAAAACTGTTTTGGCGCCTTCGCCTATGTATCCACCCCAAATTCCATTTAATTCTAAAGTTGGACGAATACCGGTTCTTTCTAAAGTTGTATATCCTTTTTCTCCCATAACATCTTCGATGCCCAGATCTTTTTTATATTCTTCCAGATCAAAAGGAGTTTTGTTTAATTCTTCTCTTTGTTCCTTTGTCAATTCTGCAACTTCATCATAAAATCCCGGAATGAGAATGTGATTGTTTTCATCTTTCAATGAGTCGATCATTTTACAAAGTACCTGGATCGGATTTGGTACAGCACCGCCATACACACCTGAATGCAGGTCACGATTTGGTCCTGTCACTTCAACTTCTATATAACTCAATCCACGAAGTCCACTTTCAATGGAGGGAATATCATTTGCAATGATCGATGTATCTGAAATGAGAATGACATCACCTTTGAGACGCGATTTATTTTCTTTCACCCATGTACCTAAATTTGATGAACCAACTTCTTCTTCACCTTCGATCATAAACCGCACATTGCATGGAAGTGTATTTGTTTTCATCATCAATTCAAATGCTTTGATGTGCATGTACACTTGTCCTTTATCATCACATGCGCCACGTGCATAAATTTTTCCGTCTTTGATCACCGGTTCAAATGGTGGGGAGTTCCATAGATTCAATGGATCAGGAGGTTGAACATCATAGTGTCCGTAAACAATAACCGTAGGTAATTTCGGATCGATAATCTTTTCTCCATATACAATAGGGTGACCCGGAGTTGTACAGACTTCAACTTTATCTGCGCCTGCTTTTACCAGTTCTGATTTAATATAATCTGCTGCACGGGCAACATCTTTTGCATATTTACTGTCAGCGCTTACTGAAGGTATTTTCAAAAGGTCGATCAATTCATCGACAAATCTTTTTTCATTTGATTTAATATAATTCTGTATCGTTTCCATAAATAGGTTTGCGTTTTTTAATAGGACATGAAGATAAAAAAATTAACTGTCCGATTGCCTTTTTGAATGATATGATAAGTGATATTACTGATTTTCATGGGAAGAATCTTTGAAAATGGATATGTTTTTTATTCGGTTTCGCGACTGTACATATTTTACCCCGGGGGCGCGATTTTTCAAAAAGCCCCTGCCTGCAAGAAGCAGCACAAAAATTAATCGTAAATAAATAGGATCGAAGCCTTGCAAAGACATCAGGATATGCTAATCAAGTTCCTGCTTACAATAGTCGATAAATAGTAATTAGTTATGTAGAAAAATATAGCTGACGCCATGCAGGAGACCCCTAATTTTCCCCTGCTGCATGGCTATCCGCCGCGGCGGACAGCTTTTTTTAAATAGTCAAATGACTATATTTAAAATGATAACTGTAACTCCATAAATGATGGTTATTTTATGAATCCGATGATCATTTATAATTCTTCACCTTTCACTTTTAGCTGACTAACACTTGACCCGTCATCTCCTTTGGAATTGGCAATTGCATCAGGTGAAGAATAGTAGGAGCGAGGTCAGCAAGTCGGCCGGATTTCAGATTTTTAAAATCTGAGCCAACCAGAAATAACGGAACAGGATTCGTTGTATGTGCAGTATTCGGTGTTCCGTCATCATTGATCATAAAGTCTGCATTACCATGATCAGCAGTTATCAAAAACGTATAGCCCTGGCGTAATCCGGTTTCGACGACTTTCTTCACACAACCATCCACAGTTTCAGCAGCAGTTACAACTGCGCTGAATACACCTGTATGTCCAACCATATCCGTATTCGCAAAATTCAGGCAAACAAAATCTGTTTTACCTTCAGCAAGTTTTTCGCAGATAGCAGTTGTCATTTCCGGCGCACTCATTTGTGGTTGCAGATCATATGTTGCTACTTTAGGCGAAGGGATCATGATTCTTGTTTCTCCAATGAAAGGCAGTTCTCTGCCGCCACTAAAAAAGAAAGTTACGTGCGGATATTTTTCTGTCTCGGCAACTCTGATCTGAGTTTTATTATTATCCGCAAGAACTTCACCAAGTGTATTCACTAAATTATCTTTGTCAAAGATTATGTCGACATTTTTAAATGTGTCGTCATAATTCGACATCGTTACATACTTAAGATTTAACTTGTGCATATTTTGCTCATGAAAATCAGATTGAGTCAATACGGTAGTGATCTCCCTGCAACGATCTGTGCGGAAGTTGAAACAGATCACTGCATCACCATCCTGAATTGTTGCAATGGGTTTTGAATCTGCACCTGCAATTATAATAGGTTTAATAAACTCATCAGTGATGCCATCTGCATATGATGCTTTGATCGCTTCAGCAAAATCAGTTGTCGTGTGCCCGATTCCATTTACAAGAAGGTCGTAGGCGATCTTTATTCTTTCCCAACGTTTGTCTCTGTCCATTGCATAATATCTGCCAATTATAGATGCAATCTTTCCTGTAGAATGTTTTAAATGCTCATTCAAATTATTCAGATAATTCAATCCGCCTTTTGGATCAGTATCTCTGCCATCAGTAAATGCGTGAATAAAGACATCAGTCAGTTTATTTTCTTGTGCTATATCACAAAGTGCTTCCAGGTGATTAATGTGAGAATGTACTCCTCCGTCAGAAACCAGTCCGATTAAATGAAGCTTCTTATGATTTGCTTTGCAATAATTAATTGCATTCAGAACAGCCGGATTTTGATGGAGACTTTTGTCGCGAATTGCAACATTTACTTTGACGAGATCCTGATAAACTACCCGCCCCGCGCCAATATTCAAATGTCCAACTTCGGAATTTCCCATTTGTCCATCGGGAAGTCCAACATCTTCACCACTCGTTCGCAACTCTGTATTCGGATATTTCGGATATAGTGAGTCTACAAATGGAGTATCAGCCTTGAAAATAGCGTTCGTATTATCCTTTCTCCCATGGCCCCAGCCGTCCATGATTATTAGTACTACTTTTGATGGATTCATTGAGCAAAGGTATGAGTTATTTATACTTAATTCTTATACTTAAACTTAAACCTATGCTATTTTGCTTGTTTAAGTTTAGATGTAAGCGACAACAGGCTTAAGACCTTTACCACACTTGAAGAATTCGTTAATCTACCCCAATAGCGGCAGTTCTACTCTGAAGATCGACCCCGCAGGCTTGTTATCAAATACACTTATCTTTCCACTGTGTTCTTCGACAATATATTTTACTATAAATAATCCAAGTCCGGTCCCTTTAGTTCTTCGGGTTTCTTCATTGCCAATACGATAAAATTTTGTAAAAATATTTTGCTTTTCTGCATCCGGAATGCCAACACCCTGATCGGCTATCAATAAATGAATCTTGTTTTCAGCACGTGTAATCGTAATTTCAAGCGGACTTTCTTTCGGTGAATATTTCCAGCCATTTTCTATCAGATTGGAAATAAGAATTGATAAAGCATTTTTATCGGCATGTACATATAAGCCTTCTTCAATATGTGATTCGATTTTTTCATGCCCGGGAATTTGCTGAAACTTCTGGATCATCAGCCGTAGCAAAGCTGAAATATTAATATCTTCTTTTGAAAATGAATAACCCTTGTGATCGATCAGATTTGCCATCAATGCATTTTCAACAAGGTTATTCAACCGGTCTGTATCTCCAATGGCGCTATTGATAAATGAGATCTCTTTCTTCTTATCGAGATCGTGCCGTAAAAGTGTCTGAAGATATAGCTTGATGGATGCTAAAGGTGATTTAAATTCATGCGTGATCGAAAGCAGAAAGTTTTTTTGCTGCCGGGCAAGAGCCATTTCTTTTTTATAGATCTTCAGCATAACTGAAGTTCCCCAGATCAATAGTGAAAGAAATACAATTCCTTCGCCAATCACCATCCATCTTCTGTTTCCGATCTTTTTTTCTAATGCAACTGTTGCACCTTCTCTTTGTTCCGGAGTAAGAACAAGTAGACCGACGTTTTCAATTCTGTGTTTGTAGACTTCGTCGTTAAGCGAAACCAATAAATATGCCCACCAACAGAATTGGAAGAGAATGTAAAATGCTAAGAGGTAAAGGATGATGACCGGTCGTTTCACACGGCTAAGATAGGACTACAATTCGGATTTAGAAATGGAAATTTAGTTAGATGGTTTCAGGTTGTATCCTGTAAACAATATTTAACTATTCCTGATAGTCATACCTGAACGTCTCGCCATCCACTTGTTTCAGGATCTGCCAGTGCCCATTCGCGTCGAGCTTTTCAAGGATATAATATTCTACACCTTGTGGCCAGCCTTTATAAGGTGTCCAGTTTAAATGAACTTGTCGAAGTTCGTCCATGGTTCCTTTTAAGACGATCGTTGATGTATGTCCACTAAGATCTTCGTCGATGTTGCATGTATTTATAACTAAAATTTTATAGTAATAGTTTGTTGTTTGTACATCAACATTGTAATCCATAAAATCAGTTTGCACAGATGGAACTGATGTCAGATATCTGAAATTAGTATTGTCTGTCGAACGATAAATATCGAATTGAGCAACTTGCTCAGGATGTACCAATGGTTGTGTCCATTCTGTCAGGACTGTCTGATTGTCGACTACAGTTGACCGGACTACGTCTACGATCTGATTCTCCAGTGTGTTCAATGGATAGGTCTGAGATGTATCACTCCATGATGTATAACTTGTTCCGCAAAGGTCTGTTGCAATTACTTTATAACGGTACGGCACAGGACAAATGAATGTTGAATCAAGGTATGATAATTTATTTCCAGGTACCGTTGCAAGATACATGAATGGTTCTCCAGGAGATGATCTGTATAGTTGATACGTACTCACAGGACAACCTGAATAAGCCGTCCAGTCTACAGCTATATTTGTTCCCGATCTTTGAGATGAAATGTTTACGGTAGTATGTGCAGTAAGTTGATCCAATGGAATAGTGTATCCGCAAATATCAATAGCCTGAACTTTGTAAGTGTAGGATTTGCTTAGTGTTGTTAAACCTGAATCAATATAACTGGAAGTTAATTCAAAATTTGTATTCTGAATATTGGTCTCAGTATAAATGGCATTATAGTTTGCTGAGTAATCATCCTTGCGATATACAATATAAGCTGCAAGATCAATTGCAGGATTGTTCTCCCAGATTATTTCGACTCTGTGATCATCGACTACTGATACACTGTAGATCTTTGTTTCATTTGGAGGAATTGTATCCAGCACATGAATTAATGCCGAAAAGTTCTGTTGCTGCGAACAGCCATTTGAATTGGTTACCGACAATGAAACTGAATAGTAGCCGGGTTGTGTATAGATCGCAGATGGATTTGCTTGAGTTGATGTCTGCCCGTTTCCGAAATCCCAGAAATAACCCGCACCTGTTGTGTTCGATGTGCTGTTAAGGAAATTGACATTGAATGGAGCGCATCCTGTATTTGAAGATGCTGTGAAGTTGACATTTGGAGTAGCTAAAACCTCAATTGGTTGTTGAAATGTTGCTGTATCCGTGCATCCAAAATTATTTGTTGCTATTAATCTTACATCAAATGTTCCTGCTTGATTATATTGATGAACTACATTGGTTTGTGTTGAAGTTGTGCCGTCACCAAGTATCCATAGGCTGGAGTTAAATCCTGTTGACTGATTTATAAATGTTCCTATAAAAGGAGCACAGCCTGTCAGAGATGATGTACTGATCGCTGCTATCGGACTTGGATGAATGGTTACAGGTTGAGGAAACTGATAATAAGAACTGCAACCCGCAGTATCCCACGTTACAAGCGAAATAGTAAATGTTCCTGAGTCAGGAAAGATATGACTTGCATTAGTTGTGATCTCTGAATTTCCATCTCCGAAATTCCAGTTCCATGAAGCTGCATTTGTTGAGTGGTCAGTGAAGTCTACAACAAATGGTGCACAACCTGTTAACGGTGTTGTTGTAAAATCTGTTATCGGACCCAATACCTGAATATATTCCTGTCGAGTAATTGTATCACTGCAGCCTAAATTGCTTTGTGCAATGAGCGATACAGTGTAATTACCGGGAGTGTTATAGATATGTGATGGATTGCTGTTTGTAGAAGTTGTTCCGTCACCAAAATCCCAAAGATACATATCTGCATCTACTGAAAGATCTGTGAAATTCACTACTGAAGGTGCACAAGAAGTAGGGTCAGTACTCAGGAAACCTGCTACCGGCTGCCGGACTTTTATCAAAGCGGGCATTCTCAATGTATCATTACAATTTGTGTAGATAGATGATACAACAAGTTGTACATCATACACACCCGGATTTGCATATGAATGCAATGGCGAAGGGTCGGTACTTGTAGTTCCGTCACCGAAATCCCAATAGAAACTTGTCGCAACTACTGTTGATCGGTTTGTGAATTGAACACTCATCGGAAAACATCCTGAGTCTGCTGATGTTGTAAAGTCTGCTTTAAAAGCCGGGAACGAATTTGAAAGAGCTGTGTCAGTACATCCATTAATATCTGTCATCACCAGATAAGGATAACTCGCAGGATAGTCAATATATGTATGAGTAGGATTCTGAATTGTGGATGTATCTCCATCTCCAAAGTACCAGTGCCATTCGACAGGGTTCACACTTAAATCCGTAAAGACTGCATTACTGGGAAAACAGATCTGATTTGTTGTATATACAAAATCTGCATGTGCTGTATCTACACGTACATATTGAGCTTCAAATTTTCTGCTGACACATGATCCGCTATAAACGGTCAGGCTAACATCATAAACTCCTGCATCAGAATATGTGTGCATTGGTTCTTCCAGTGAAGAAATATTTCCATCACCAAAATCCCAGAGATACATCTGTGCATTCTGCGAATTGTTTACATATTGAATATTAATTTCATTACAACCGTTTCGATTCGTTGTTGTTGTAAAATCTGCAATCGGTAAATTTACCGTTATGCCGGGATTAACATTGAAAACCTGTTCGCAACCTGCATTGTCTGTTACAGTTAATGTTACATTAAAAACTCCTTCTTCCGTATAAACATGCGATGGTGTGGGCAGTGTACTGGTAGTACTATCTCCAAAGTCCCAAAGGTATGCCGCATAGTTTTGCAAACTTGTAAAGAAATGAACTGTATCCAATCCACAGATCTCTGTTTCGCTTGCAAGCAATGGACTTATAAAATTAGAATAAATACTTCTGCTGATACTACTGCTACATCCACTTGTATCCGTCACTGTTTGTGTGATAATATAATTTGGTGTTGTAGTAGAATAGGAGTGAACCGGATTTTGAACGGTAGATGTTGTTCCATCACCAAGTTGCCAGAACCATGTTGCTGCATTTTTTGATGTGTCAATTAATGTGATTTGACTTCCGGTACAGGATGTGTTTTGTAAAATAGAAAATCCTGCTTCAGGTCCGGACACACGGACTATACTATCCATTGTGATCGTCTGAACTATACCTATTGTATCCTGAACTGTAACAGACACATTATAAATTCCCGGAACTGAATACATATGAGAAGGGAACTGTTGTGTTGAACCTGTTCCATCACCGAAGTCCCAGTCCCACGAAATTGCGCCCGGAATCATATTTGTGAATTGAACATTCAACGGCGCACAACCACTCTGCACTACAGGAAGACCCGGATTTCCTCCATCTATTGGAGTAATGTCCGGTGTTCCAAAATCAAATGGTGGTGGATCATAAAATAATGTACATACACCGTTCGAAATTGTAAGAGTGACATTATACGTTCCTGGGTTCTGATAAACGTGCAATGGATTCTGTAAAGTTGATGTTCCGCCATCTCCAAAATCCCATACCCAGGAAGTTGCTCCCAATGAGTTTGCATAAAACTGTACCGGATTAGGGAAGATCGTATCTAATGGAACGCCATAGAAGTTTGCTCCGAAAGGCTGAAAGTAAACACTGTTACTTTGCATTGTAGTATATGAACAACCATCTGCTGTTGTAATTGTGAGTGATACGCTATGATATCCGCCAATTCCAAAAGTATGGTCAGGGTGTTGTAATGTTGATGTTGTGCCGTCACCAAAATCCCAGAGCCACGATACAGCATTTAATGAAGTGTCCTGAAAGTTTGCAATATAAGGTGGACATGTACTTGCAGTATGAGTAAAACCTGCATACCCACCCTGAACTTCGAATGAACTGAAGTTGTTTATTTGTTGCGAACAACCGCCGGCAGCAGATGTCGTTGTTAATGATACTGTATAAAATCCGGGAATAGAATAGGAGTGAACGGGGTTTTGTAACGTTGAGGTTGTACCATCTCCAAAATCCCAAAGCCAGCTATTTGCGCCAACTGTAGCATCCGTAAATTGTGTTGTTAATGGACCACAACCAACAGTTGTTGGTGGCGGAATGTAATTCGCTGCAGGATTTGCAGTCTGAATATAATTTGTCTTGATAAGAGTATCAACACAACCCAATGCATCGATGATCACAAGTGAAACATCAAAATTTCCTGCAGTGGTATATGTGTGCGTTGGATTAGCTTGTGTAGATGTTGTTCCATCACCAAAATCCCAGTGATAGGTTAATCCGCTTACAGGCGATAAAGAATTAAATGTTGTTGTAAGAGGCGGACAACCTACTCGCGGACTTGCATTGAAAATTGCCTCTGATGATGTTACTGTAATTATATCATGATAGATCATGCTTCTGGTGCAACCGGTAGGTCCCCAGCATTTCAGCACGACGCTAAATGTTCCGTTGTTAGTGTACGTATGACTTGGATTTGTGGAAGTACTTGTTGTACCATCACCAAATGTCCATAGACATGAAACGTAATTTGTAGATGTATTTGTGAATTGAACAGTAAGTGGTGAACATCCTACTGTATTTACATAAGAAAAACTTACCGAAGGTTTTACACCTGCAGTAATGTAGTTTGATTTGAATACTGTATCTGCACAACCTGAATTGGTTGTTACAATAAGAAATACTGAATATGTTCCGCCTATTGCATATGTATGCGAAGGATTGGTTAGAATAGATGTCGTACCATCCCCAAAATCCCAGTAACTTGATGCTACATTGGCATTCGTATTAGTAAACTGAACTGCTAAGGGTGCACAACCACTGTCAATATTTGAAGTAAAATTTGCCCAGTTGTTTAATCCAACACTAATTGCTGTTGGACTGTCAGTGGTGTCTTTACATCCAAATGAGTTTGTAACGATAACCGACACATTGTAATTTCCGGGACCACCATATGTATGCGTTGGATTTTGCTGACTGGAAGTTTGTCCGTCACCAAAAGACCACAGCCATGATGTAGCACTGGTAGCACTATTTGAAAACTGGAAAACCGTTGCCGGATCACAACTCGCTGTAACGGTTGATGTGATCGTGGGACTTGGTTTCGGATAAATAGTAATATAAGTATTTCTGATCTTCACATCCTGACATCCGAAGGCATTTGTCGCTATTAATGTAATAGTGAAACTTCCCTGCAAAGTGTAAGAATGTTGTGGATTCGGTAAAGTTGACGTCGTTCCATCACCAAAATCCCATAGATAAGTGGAAGCGCCAACGGAACTGTTATTGAATGAAAAGTTATTTCCGTCAAGACACGTTGCTAATACCGGCGAACTGAAGTCTGCAGTAGGCTTTCCGACTACAGTAATGTAGTTTACCATTACCACTGAATCCGCATTTCCGCTGCCATCGAAAGCAATTAACTTTACCGTGTATGATCCCGGTGAAGTGTAAAGGTTTGCAGGATTAGCAAGGGTAGAAGTATTACCGTTACCCATATCCCAGAAATAAGAAACTGCACCTGTGGATGTACTTGTAAATTGTACATTCAATGGGGTACAGCCTATTTGCTGATCAGAAGTAAAAGATGCTGAAGGAGCAGCCTGAACTATATTAAAGCACAGTATCAGGACTGCAAGAAGCAGTCCTGGTGCTTTTATATAATTAAGATCATTCAGCGTTTTGGTTTTCATTGGTTTTTTGAGAGTCAATAAAGGATGATTGTCTTACCGTAACGACAAGCATGAGTGGTCTGGTAATTATTTAACCTGAACCATTCTTGTTGACTTGTCAATAAACAATGGGCTTGTTTCAGGCGACATAACAGATTTTGGATCTGCTTGCGCAACAAGTTTACCTTCGTTGTCGATCTGCTTGATACGATAGTGAGTAATTCCTGTAACAGGTTTAGTATCTACCCAGCTGTAAAGCAATTCAAGTGGAGAACCGATACCTTCTTTCAAACCAACCGGCTCATATTCTGTTCCGTCAATTGATCGCTCAATTACATAGATACAGTCATCTGAAGATGGTTTTGATACCCAATTCATATAAACCTTACCCGAATTGAAAACGATGTTTTCTTTTACGAACTCAAGTTTACCTGTTGGTTTTGTTGCTTTAGCCGGTTCCTGCGCGAATGTGCTCATTGCTGCAAATACCAATACATAAAGGATCACCAGCTCTAAAGCATAAGTGAATAATTTGTGCGAAGCTGCTCTGTTGCGAATTGCTTTAATTGCTCCAATTGGCTGAACTGCATCTTCTCTTTTAGCGATAATTGTTTTCATCATAAATGGTTTTTGATCTTATGACAATATATACTAATAGAGGTGCCTCTTGTTTTTAGAATCTGATAGCCTTCTTACAACTGTAAGATTTCATGCTTTTTTATCAAAAAATATTTTTGTTAAAGCGAAGAATTTTTAAATAGGTAAAAGCTGTTTTTAAAGCAAAAACAAAGAATATTGCTTAAAAAGATCATGTATGTAGTAGAAACTGTGAAAAAACAACAAAATGTATCTAAATAGATTTTCTCGCCGTTAAACCCTTCATAAAATCAATCATAAACTGCCCCGATAATTATGGAAACATTAAACAAGACCATCAAAAAATTAAATGACGCTGAGTATCAGGAATTGCTTTCTGCCGTTGCCGGCCGGAAAAACAATAAACCTTACTTAGTATTGGAGTCTGCAAGAAAGAACAATTACGACGAAACGCAGATGATGGAACTTCTTCAGGTTAATCCAAGTACTTACTATACTTTAAAGTCAAGACTGAACGAACGTATCGCTCAATATCTTGCACAAAATGTTAAGAATCCAATCAGTGCACTTAAAGATAAAGTATCGATGGTGCCTGCAATGGTTTTTGGTAATGACCGCGAAGTTGCAATTCGTGCACTTAAAAATCTGGAGAAACAATTAATAGAGTACGATCTGTCAAACGAATTGATCGTAGTATATAAAGCTCTTGCACGTCTAAGCATGTTCAATGGTGATTATGATTATTATGAAAAAGAATATAATCGTCACGTCGCTTTCAGCCTGGCAGTGGTTAAAGCAGAAGACTTATTTTATGATTTTGTAAAACGTACAGGAAATTATCTTTTAACAAAAGACGAAAGAGACCGTGAAGCAGTTCAGGCATCTTTGCGTGAATTGACAAACATCTCTGAATTATATCAGGGCCACCGCTTATCTGTAATGTACAACATCGTTCGTATCTATTACATGTGTGTCTTTACTAAATCAGAAAACCTTAAATCACTGGAAATAGAAGTTGATACCATTCTTCAGCAGATCAAAAAGAATTTTGATAAATATGAAATGGACACTTTCTATCAAAGTATTAAATTCTTAGTCGACTATTTATATTTCGAATACTATCAGAAAACAGGAAATGCAGTTCGTGCAGATCATTACTACCGTCAGATCAATGGTAACGCTCCTGAGATCGCTTTCAAACCGGTATTCAGTTTTTATGTTACACAGTTTTTACATTCTAAAGTTGAACGATTCCTTGTCAATGGAAATGTTCAGGAACTGATCGATCAGAACACTGAACTTGATGCTAACTTCGATACAAACATCAACGAACCATATCCTCACGTTTCTTTCCGCAGATTCCTTGCAATAGGTAAATTCTACGAAGGAGATTTCTCGGGTGCCGCGCGTATCCTGAACAATCTGAGAAACGAATTGTCGATGAAGAAATTCACGTTCACCGATGTTGAATACAAGTTATTCCAGGCAATGCAATATTGCTACATGGGCGAAGACGGACTTTGCTCTCAATTGCTTCAATCGGTAAAACGTCAGATCACAGAAGACGAAACGTTATACGAACCGGCTTCTATCTTCATCAAGATGTTGAAAGCAGCTATCAAGCCCGAAGAGTTCCGTAAAAAAGTTAAAAAGCTGAATGAGATCTATGATGCATTCCAGAAAGCAAACCAAGGTCCCGGCCGTATGTTATGGTATGTAAAATTGGATGATGCTATGATCCGTAAGATGGCGAATCCGATTAAGGATTGATTTTTCGTATTACTTAAATATAAAAAAAGGCTTGCAACATGCAGGCCTTTTTTTTGTGTTGATTTTTTTTATTAACGTTTAATGGGAAATAGTAAAATATTCTTATTCATGAAGTCAATCGATTAACATTTTCCTTGTAAAATTTGGTTTCCTTTAATTAATTGAATTAAATACATGCCTTTATTCAGTTTGCAATTGATTCTATTTTCATAGGAGTCTAAATTTTTAAAATAAACTTTCTCACCGAGTAAGTTCCAAATACAAATCAATCCATCGACCATTTCATTTGAATATTGTAATATAATATTCCCGTCATTTGGATTGGGAAAAATTGAAAAAGAATTTTCGGAATTTATTTCCTCTTTAATATCAATTGTCGCTGATAATTTTGCCAGGAATAAATCACTAGTTGCTGCCATTCCTGCATTATACAGATTTATAGTATCAATATTAATTGTGTAACTATTGAAATCACCTGCAACAAAAATGTTTCCATAAATATCAGAAGACGCACTGGATCCATAATCATCATCAATTCCACCAATATTATCTGCCCAAGTTATTGTTCCATTGCTTGAATTGAATTTTAAAACATAGGCATTTTCAGAACCAGGAAATGGATTTGTGATAATATTATTTCCAAAATTGATACTCGAGCTATAAAAGCCGCCAGTAATCCAAATATTACCATTTAGATCATTAAATAAATGTCCTGGAAACTCAGAACTTGTGCCTCCAAAACCTCGTGCCCACACAACATTTCCTGACCTGTCGAATTTAACAAGAAAAACATCCGCAGCACCATTACATGGTAATGTAATGCTTCCAAAAGTTATTGGCGCCTGATAATATTCACCACATATTATAGCATTTCCCATGGCATCCGTTGTTATACTATAACCTACATCTATGTCATTTCCTAGGGCGCCTTTCGCCCAAACTAAACTGCCATTTGATGTGGAATACTTAGCAACAAAAAAATCACTTTCTAATGATGTGTTCGTTAGAGTTTCGCCTTGTAGGGTTATTGATTGACTTCTGAAACTTCCTGTTATATAAACTTCTCCAAAGCTATTTACACTTATACTCTTGCTTCGATCGTCAGCTAAACCACCTGCGGCAGTTGCCCAAATTGGATTTCCGTTCATATCATACATTGCAACAAAAAATTCCCATGTGCCACCAGCTCCGGAATTGATCAATGTTGAACCACCAATTGGAAATGAATGACCGGTAAAATTTCCGGTAATAAAAATATTCCCATTATTATCAGCAGATATTTCAGTTGTTTCTTCATGGTCAAAAGTTCCGGCGCTTTTGGCCCATAAAAGATTTCCGGAGGAATTATATTTTGCTATGAAAATGTCACCACCACCTTGATTTACTAAAGTAATAGTGTCAAATGTTGGATTATAATTGTAAAATGTTCCGACAACAATTAAATCCCCATTTAAATCTAATGCGATTGAAGTAATTGAACATTGTGGAGGAATTTTTTTAACCCATTCTGTTGATCCAAGACTATTGAATTTGACAATAAAACTTTGGTTCGAAGTATTGTTAGTTAACGTGATGGTATCAAAAGTAATAGAGTCGCTTCGGGATACTCCTATCATATACAAATTTCCGTTATTGTCACCCTTTAATCTGGTGCAAAATTCACTATTTATACCTCCAAAGGATTTTGCCCATAACCAATCAGAAGTTTGTGAAAACAAATTTTGATTACCTAAAAATATTAACAGAGTGAACCAGAATTTAAATTGTTTTGTTTTCATAATTTATTTCAAATAATATGGATAAATATATAGAAATAATGGTATTAATAAAATGTTCCAATCAAAGCCCGATAATATTCTTAAAAGAATTCGATGTTTATAGATGGAATTTTTATTCTGTTATTTTAAAAGCATTGTAAACTGATTTCAAATAAAAAATGCCCCCTGAAATTTCGGAAGGCATTAATTTATGGGATAATTAAGCTTAAAAATTAATCGCCTCCAGATATTTTTCATTCAAAGGCTTATTCACATACTTCACTACATACTGATTAGTAGAAGCGCGGTTGATGTCTTCCGGACTGATCGATGATGAAAGTACGATAACTTTGCAGCTTGTGCGGATAGATTCAGGAAGCGATTCGTATTCTTCCAGAAAAGCAAAACCATCCATTACAGGCATGTTGAGATCCAGAAATATTACCTGCGGTAATACATCAGCATTCTCGCTGTTGTCTCTCAGAAATTGTAATGCTGATTCGCCGCTGTTTTTAACGATGACCAACTTCGAAAAGGAGTTGGTCGTGATCATACGCTCATTGATAAAATTGTCAATGTCGTTATCATCTATCAGAAGAACACGATCAAACTTAATGCCTTTGTCAACGTTTTTCATGATCTGTATTTAAAAGTAGTGGTGATGAATGGAATCGAACCATCGACACAAGGATTTTCAGTCCTTTGCTCTACCAACTGAGCTACATCACCTTAATAGGTGGCGCAAAAGTAGAAAAAAATTAAAACTGCCAAAATGTTTTCCCTTTAATTCTAGTAATTCGCACTTATTTTCACTCTTTCCCTACATTGCATCAAATTAATTGTGATGAATCTAACCATCGACTTGGGGAACTCATTCTGTAAGATTATAATTTTTCAAGACAATGTTATTGTGTATAGAGATGTTTGCAAGTCGCTAAGCACTCGCTATTTACAACTTCTTTTTAAGACGTATAAAATTGAATTTGCAATGATTTCTTCTGTCGTTTCTCTGAAACCGGCGCTCAAAAATCAACTGAAAAAATTCAAAGTCAGAGAGTTTTCAGCCACTGTTAAAATTCCACTAAAAAACTTATACACAACTCCTAAAACACTCGGTAAAGACCGTCTCGCTAATGCAATTGCCGGAAATTTTCTCTTTCCCGGTGATAATGTGCTCGTTATAGACTCAGGCACTTGTATCAAGTATGATTTTGTGAATTCTAAAAAACAATATCTGGGTGGTTCAATCAGTCCGGGCCTCAATATGAGGTTTATAGCTTTGAATAAATTAACAGATCAACTGCCGCTTGTAGAAATAAACGATTCGGGAAAATTGATCGGCAATTCTACCGTTACAGCAATTCAGTCGGGAGTTTTTAATGGCATGGTTGAAGAAATCAAAGGAATTATCAGCCGTTATAAAAGGGAATATGGTCAGCTTAAAGTCATTCTGACCGGTGGAGATGCTCAACGTTTTGCAGGACAACTTAATTTAAGCATCTTTGCCGCCTCCGATCTAGTAAACATTGGTTTAAATGAAATTATCAAGTACAATCACTCTAAATAAAAGAACTCTCGTTTTATTCTTCGCGTTGCTTCTTTTAATTTCTTTCAGTAGCAATGCACAAAATGCCTCGAGCTCGCCTTATTCCCGTTATGGAATTGGTGACATCACAGGGACTACTTTTGCCAGGAATCTTGGTATGGGTGGACTGGAGATCGGAATGTCGCAACCATTTATGATCAATCCGGGAAATCCTGCTGCTTATTCAAAGATCTGGTACACAACTTTTGATGGCGGTGTTAACTACACTCAGACCGAACTCAGCAGTCTTACGGCTAAGCAAAACACACATACTATTTCTCTCGCTTACTTTGATTTTGCATTTCCTGTTATCCCTGATAACTGGGCTATCGGATTCGGATTAAAACCATTCTCTAAAGTAGGTTATTCAATTCAGGAAAATAATACAACTCCTTTTGGAGATGAAGAGATTAGAACATATAAAGGTTCCGGTGGACTAAACAGTTTCCATATGGGAACCGGTAAGAAAATCGGAAAGAAATTATCAGCAGGATTTGATATTGAATATCTGTTTGGTGTGATCAACCAGAATCGTACAGTGGAATATCGTTCACCTTACTACATGAACACACTTGATAATTCAAGCACTTCAATTGGTTGGTTTCATTTTAAGTTCGGCTTACAATATGCAATGGATAGCTTGAAATTTGCAAAGGCAGATTCAATAGTTATGTATGACAACCAAATTCAGTTACTGACAGATTCTCTGAGTAAGATGATCTCTTCTGATGCTGCTTCAACTACTTCTTACGACTTAAAGAATTCTATCAATCAGGAAATTGCTCAGGCAACCGACCTCCGTAGTAAAGTTGTAAATCGTAAAAAGAAAAGTGATTGGAGTCTATTGCTTGGAATTACAGGAAGCCCTGCAGCTGATCTGAGAGCAAGAGCTACACGTACTGTTTCTTCCTTCAGATATTTTGATGTTAGTTCTGCAAATCAGGTCTTGATCCGGGATACTGCATTCTACAGTTACGGCGATCAGAATAAAGTGAGATTGCCAATGAGTGTTGGTTTTGGTTTCACTTTGAAGAAAGGCAGTAAATGGTTATTCGGTGTTGATTATTCAGTTCAACAGTGGAGTGAATTCAAATTCCTTGATGCAAAAGATTCTTTGGTCGATACATGGAAAGTTGCAGTCGGTGTTCAGTTAACTCCAAACGACCGTGCATTGAGAGGTTACGGAAATTTTGTTTCCTATCGCGCCGGATTCCACTATGAACAAACTTATCTGAATGTTGGTTCTGAAAGTATCAAAGATATGGGTGTTTCTCTTGGATTAGGCTTGCCGATCAGAAGAGCCGGAACGCATTTACATATTTCTGCCGAAGCCGGACAACGTGGTGATGCAAATGTGAATCCGATTCAGGAAAAATATTTCAAGTTTACTTTTGGCTTTACGATCAACGATCGTTGGTTCGTTAAACAAAAATATGATTAATGAATTCGGCAAAGATCTTTTTCGTTGACTTTGCCAAACTAATTCTAAGCTGCCTTGTTTTCTACTCATGAAATCGAATAATAAGCAAATTGCAATCTGGCTTTTTACCGGTTGTTTTTTGATCTTCGGAATGGTTGTCATTGGTGGTATTACCCGCTTAACAGGTTCCGGACTATCAATTACAGAATGGAAACCGATCATGGGTGCAATACCGCCTCTCAATGATGCTGAATGGGATATCGCCTTCCAGAAATATCAGCAGATCCCGCAATTTCAAAAAATAAATTATCATTTCGAGCTCTCAGATTTCAAAACAATTTTCTGGTGGGAATTTATTCATCGTCTGTTAGGCAGATTGATCGGAATTGTTTTTATCATTCCTTTCCTCTGGTTTTTGGTAAAGAAAAAATTTGATTCGGTTACAATTAAAAAAATGCTCTTCCTTTTTCTTCTGGGAGGGATTCAGGGATTTTTAGGATGGTTCATGGTAAGCAGTGGGCTCGCAGAGCGAACAAGTGTTAGCCATATCCGGCTTGCTATCCATCTGATGTTTGCATTCATCACATTTGCCTTTACATTTTACTATGGCTTGGAACTTATTTACAGTGAGAAAAAAGAAACAGTCCCAAACAAAAAACTTTCAGCATTAAACAAGTTAGTCTTTGTTGTTTTGTCGATACAGATAATCTACGGCGCATTCGTTGCCGGACTCCACGCCGGAAAAATTCACAATACATTTCCATTAATGAGCGGACAGGTTATTCCAACAGGAATGAATGCAATGCAACCAACATGGTTAAACATTTTTGATAATCCTGTAACAGTTCAGTTCATTCACAGATTTCTTGCATTCACACTACTTTTTCTTGTAGCATGGTTTTATGTAGAATCAGGAAAAGAAAAGTTGAACAATTTTCAGAAAAAAGGAATTCACATTCTCATTGCAGCAATTGGAATTCAGTTTTTACTTGGAGTGATTACCGTTCTTACGCAGGCCAATATTGTAATGGCTTCTGTTCATCAGATCGGAGCATTCTTCCTTTTCAGCGCAAGTATCTATTTGTTGTTTCATTTCAGAAAAGCTGCATAATAAAAAAAATATTTTGCACGGCCCTTAAGGGCCGTGCAAAATATTTTTTTTATTTCCATGTAAATGTCTCTACCAGATGCTTCACATCCTCTTCAACAAATGTCAGTACCGGCCTTTGACGTTGGGGTGTAGTCTGCAGGCTACACCCCAACGTATTTGATAGATTTGACATTTTTCCTAATCACGATTCCAATAAATTAAGGTTCGGCCCTGGTAATCTTCAAATTGCATTTTAGATCTTCCAAGAAGATTCCTGACATAATTATGAAGCGTCATTGTTGAATAGCCAACTGAAATTTTAAATCCCACGCAATTTGAAACTAATATAATTTTCCAGACTACCGACCCTGAAAGGGTCGCATATTTGTAGAAAAAGGCAAACCCCCACAACCCCGACCTCGAAGAGGTCGCATATGATGACGGATTAACATATATTCAGAGGAAATAAATTGATATGAAATATCAAATAGAATAAAATGGGATAACAAAATTTAAATTTTTAGTAACGTCGCCGGAAAATATTGTGATAAAAAAATATTCTTTTCTTACTAAAGTTATTTCCACTCAAACGTCGACACCAGATGCTTAACATCCTCTTCAACAAATGTCAGTACCGGTGCAATCGAATCCGGATTCGGTATAGCATAAAAATATAAAGCTCCCCTGATAAAATGTTTACTGCTGTCGGTCAGATAAAACTGAACTGCCGAGGCTGCATTTCCTTTTACAAAAGTGTAGAAGCCATAAACCTTCTTTTCGGGTTCATTGATCTCCTGCTCCTGCATACCGGATGCTTTTGTGATGTGCTTTAAAGAAAGCGTCTGGCTGTCGTTTATGTAGCGCGCAAGGTCGTTGTTCACTGACTTATGACTTAAATATAAAGTGCCTTTGTATTTCGGCCATTCTACATTGTACCAGCATGGCTCTGCTGATGCCAGTGTGTCTTTTACGACAATTGAATATGTCGGAATTTCAAAAGAGAAGGAACAATCATCTGCTTTAAACATCTGATATTTCTTCTCGGGAACTTCAATGCGGAAATAGCCTCTTGGCTTTGGATTGTATTCCTGCTCACATGATACAAGAATGGTCGATAAAAGAAATACAAGCAAGATATTCAGTGAAGTCATGCCGGTAAAACCATTGCTATTGTTCGCATCAACTTTTTTCTCAGGTAAAGTTATTTTCACACGTTTGATTCTTTTTTTATCTGCTGATTCAATTGTGAATTGGATGTCATTCAGTTTTACAACCTGATTACGCTGTGGAATACTTCCCATCAATTCAAGTATAAGCCCCGCTAAAGAATCAATTTCACTCTCTTCAAATTCCAGAAGTTTGTGATCGATCTCCATGATCCGGCAAATGTCGTTCAGGTTGGTCTTTCCTTCGAACACATAATTGTGATCGTCGAGTTTACTGTACGTCAATTCATCATCATCGAATTCGTCATTGATCTCACCGACAATTTCTTCAAGTACATCTTCCAATGTCACAATTCCTGAACTTCCACCGTATTCATCTATCACAATTGCAAGGTGAATTTTCTTTTCCTGAAATTCCTGCAGCAAGTCGTTGATCTTTTTACTCTCCGGAACAAAATAAGCAGGACGCATTTGTTTCTGCCATTCAAATGTATCGTCGTTCTGAAGATCAAGATAGGGCAGAAGATCTTTTATACATAACACTCCGATAACTGTATCAAAAGAATTCTCATATACAGGAACACGCGAATATCTGTTCTCAAGAATCAATGGAAAAAGTTCGCTGAATTTCAGGTCTTTGTTGAAAGCAATTACATCCATTCTGGATTTCATGATCTGGCGGACATCAATATTGCCAAATCTCGCTATTCCTTTCAGGATCTTTTTTTCTTCTTCCGGCGTACTCTTGTCGCTGGTAATATCTATTGCATGAGTTAATTCATCGACTGATATGTCATATCCTTTTTGTCCGAATCGACGGTCTACTATAGAGGTGGAGGCAATCAGAAGATAACTGAATGGGCGAAGCAATTTGCTCAATGCATAAATTGGAAATACACTTTTTAAAGCAGAACGCAATGGATTCTGTGTTGCATAAACTTTAGGCATCACTTCACAGAACAATACGATCACAAAGGTTACTGCTACAACCTGAATTAAAAACCCAACGGTCTGATGATTCTTAAAATCAAAAATATCTTCAATCAGTATTGATGACAAGACAACAATAGCGATGTTAACAAAATTGATTGAGATCAGTAGGGTGGCAAGCAAACGTTTCGGCCGTTCAAGTAAACTGTATACAAGTTTATGGCGTGACCGCTGAGATTCTTTCAACTCAAAAAGCTGAACCGGTGTAATTGCAAAAAAAGCTGTTTCTGCACCGGAGATAAATCCCGAGATCAAAAGCAAGCCGAATAAAACAACAACTTCTACTAAAAATTGAGCTGATAATGTAAATGCAGGGTTCAGAATGGATAAAATATCCTGCATCTGAATGATTAATATAGGGTAACTACCGGGGTCCAAGGAGTGTTGTTATAGGTTGCTAAAATAAAAAACAGGCACAAAGCTAAAAAAAACTTTGAGCCTGTTTTTAACATTTTAATTGATCAAAATGGAAGGTCGTCTGACGGTGCAGACGTTACTGCCATTTCAGGTGTCGATTGCGTACTGGCAGCCGGTTCCGGATTGTCAGTTCTCGGTCCACCTAACATTGTCATTTCTTCGGCAACAATTTCAGTAATGTACTTTTTATTGTTCTCATCACCATATTGACGGGTTTTGATCTTTCCTTCGATATAGATCAATTTGCCTTTACGAACATACTTTTCAACGATTTCAGCCAGGCCTCGCCAAACAACGACATTGTGCCATTCTGTGGTTTCGATCTTCTGACCTTCTTTGTTCTTGTATGAATCTGATGTCGCCAGTGGAAAGCGTGCTAACGCTACACCACCCTCAAGGTATTTTACTTCCGGGTCTTTCCCCACGTGTCCTACAAGGATCACTTTATTTACTCCGCTCATTGTTTTTTGTTTTTAATTTGATTTATGACAACAAAGATAAAGCCTCAGTCTGCTTTTTGAAAACCGTATAATAAGGAACTTATTTGCGGTATTTTTTTGTAGACTTCAATTTACATTTGTTTCAGATACTCTTCAATTAATCTTGGAACAGCAAATTCTTTTACTGTAACTGAATTTACTTTTTTCCAGTCTTCTTCCTTTTCATTAAACGATTTGAGGTCACTGCTTATTTCATAAAATGTTGCATGAATATGCTGATGACTCAAAATGTGTATATACTCCTTACTGATATTTGTTAATTTCGATTTTCGTTTGCCAAATTGATCTCTCCACTCTTTCGACGACATTACCTTTCCTTCACTCTCGGCTGCAGATGTTTCAATTAATGGAAAATCATGCAAGCCTGTCCAGATATCTTTTTCTTTCCTTTGACGAATGAAAAAATTATCCTTTTCACGTATGACAAGATAGTGAAAAAATCGCTTCCTGATTTTGGTTTTTTTCGATTTAACAGGAAGAGAATCGACCACGTTATTTGAATAGGCATAACATGTTGCTTGCAATGGACACACTGAACAATCCGGCGAAACAGGTTTACATTGTCGCGACCCAAATTCCATGATCGCCTGATTAAAAATGTCAGGCGGATGCTTTCCTAAAAGGTCGTTTGCAAGGGCTATGAATTCTTTTTTCCCCGCCCCGGAATCAATAGGGGTAGAAATTCCGGAATACCTGCTCAAAACCCTGAAAACATTTCCATCTACCACAGCATGGGGTAACTTAAATGCAAATGACGCAATTGCTGCTGCTGTATAATCACCAATACCTTTCAGGGATTTAATTTCTTCAAATTCCTGTGGAAACGAACCATTAAAGCGAACCACAATGTCCTTTGCAGCTTTGTGTAGATTTCGGGCCCGGGAATAATAGCCTAAGCCTTGCCAGAGCTTAAGTATAGCGTCTTCTGAAGCATTTGCCAGTTCATGGACGTTAGTATATTTATCGGTGAACCGGTGATAGTAAGCCATTCCCTGGTCTACCCTGGTCTGCTGTAGTATTATCTCTGAAAGCCAGATCTTATACGGGTCTGAAGTATTCCGCCATGGAAGATCACGCTTGTTTTTCTGATACCAGGAAATGATCTTTTTCCCAAATTCTCTCATCTTTCCAGATTGCTTTCTTCATCAATGAAGCCCGCGCCACGAAGTTACTAAATTCGATTGCCTGCGGTCGGCAAACGACGCCTTTTTCGGGAGGTCGTTGATAAAATATGTAGGATATTTTAGTGAATTACCGTTAAAATTGAATTCAAATGACTTATAATCAAATAAATAGCCCCTAAAAAATTATTTTACATTCTTTAGTAAAATTTACCTCAATAGGTTTTTGGATTTAATTTGAAGCGCTATCTTTGCCGCCCAATATTTAATTACCTAATACTCAAAGAAATGACAAAAGCAGAATTAGTAGCCGAAATTTCAACTAAAACAGGAATCGAAAAAACTGTGGCTTTACAAGCAGTAGAAGCGGCTATGAAAGTGATAAAAAATACAATGTCCGATGGTGAGAACGTTTACTTACGTGGCTTCGGTTCATTCATCATTAAGAAGCGTGCTCAGAAGTTGGGACGTATCATCTCTAAGAACACGACCATCATTATACCTGAACATAACATCCCTGCATTCAAACCGGCGAAAACTTTCGCTAATAAGGTAAAGAATGCTAAGATCAAAAAGAATCAGACAACTGAAGCAATCGACTAAGGATGCAAAGCAGTAGAACCCGGTTGCTGGTCGTTCTTGGCGTCATTGCGTTGACTGCCGCGCTTTACTTTGCCCCGAAAAAAATTGAGAAAAAAGTTACTGCAGATACTCTTGCAGGTTTTTCAATTGATGATCAGATAAATGAGGTCAAGGGCAGATTGAAAAGTGAAGAGAAAGAACAGATCACAGCAATTGAAGATCTGCTGAAAAAAAATCCTTCTGACAAGAATATTCAGGATTCTTTAGGAAAACTTTGGGATAGATTTCAAACTCCGCAAATTTCGTCTTATTATTACGAAGAAATTGCAAAGTCTGAATCGACAGAGCAAAATTGGATCAATGCTGCTTTTAGATATTTCGATGCCTTTAAAATGACCGGTGATTCTTTAAAAAGAACTTACTTCGTTAACAAAGCAATTGATAGCTACAAAAAAGTAATTGAAATAAATCCTAAGAACTACGATGCAAAAACCGATCTGGGCGTTTGCTATGCAGAGGGATCTTCAAACCCAATGCAAGGCATTCTGATGCTGAGAGAGGTTGCTGAAGAAGCTCCGAATCATCTGATGGCACAATACAATCTGGGTGTGCTCTCGGTTAAATCGGGTCAACTCGATAAAGCTGTAGGACGATTCGAAAAAGTACTTGAAATTGACCCGACAATTGAAGATGCACGATTCCTTTTAGGAAAAACGTACATGCAAATGGGAAATAATGCCTTTGCCCTCAGAAATTTTGAGACTTTGAAAAAAGAATCTAAAAATCAGGCACTGGTAAGTGAAGTAGAAAGTTTAATAAGTCAAATTAATAACCACTAAACACAGTAAGTCATGCCAAGCGGTAAAAAAAGAAAAAGACATAAGATGGCAACGCATAAGCGTAAAAAACGTCTTAGAAAAAACAGACATAAGAAAAAATAAATAGTGGTTCTTAAGGCTTAGCCTTGGCATTCACCATGATCATGATGAGTTGACTGAAATCGCTCATCATGATTATTTATTTTTTCATTTGTTAAACAGTACCCTTACATCATTATTCAGACCCGCTTTTCGGACATGTCTTGGTATGCGATGAGTCGTATGCCGTTCTCTCTCCGGACTAAGATGTAAAACTGTGGTTTTTATTTTCTGTGCTTATTGCATGATAATAGTGTGTTTATAAAGAATTTTTAGTTGAATAATGAATTAGTAATTAGCTCAACACCGGATGAGGTTAATATTGCCTTGCTGGAAGACAAGCATATTGTCGAGCTAAATAGCGAAAAAAAAGATCAGCGATTTCAAGTCGGTGACATATATCTTGGACGGGTAAAAAAACTTATTCAGGGCCTGAATGCTGCATTCGTAGATGTCGGTCATGAAAAAGATGCTTTTCTCCATTATCTGGATCTCGGACCTCAGGTCGATTCTCTTCTCAAACTTATCAAGCAATCTACATCAGGAAAAAATCCTGATCCGATGCTGGCAAATTTTCAGCTTGAGAAAGACATTGATAAAGGCGGAAAGATCAACAATGTCCTTTCCCCAAATCAATGGGTACTTGTACAAGTTGCTAAAGAACCGATCTCTTCGAAAGGTCCCCGGATCACATCTGAACTTTCTCTTGCAGGTAGATTTGTTGTACTCGTTCCATTCTCGGATACTGTCAACATTTCCCAGAAAATAAAAAGTGCTGAAGAAAGACAACGTCTGAAACGACTTGCTATGAGTATCAAGCCGAAAGGATTTGGACTTATTGTAAGAACTGTTGCTGACGGGAAAAAAGTTGCTGAGCTCGATAAAGATATTCAGGACCTCGTTTCCAAATGGAAGAGTGCTTTTGAAATGCTTCAGACTGCAAAGCCACCTCAGAAGATCTTAGGTGAATTAAATCGCACATCAACGATCTTGAGAGATCTTCTCAATCCAAACTTCAATGCTATTCATGTTAATGATGCAGCATTGGCGGAGGAGATCAAGTCGTATATAAGCGGGATTGCTCCTGAGCAAACGGAAATTGTAAAACTGTATAAAGGCAAACTTCCGATCTTCGATAATTTCGGAATTGAAAAGCAGATAAAATCCAGTTTCGGAAAAACTGTTACAATGGCCAACGGTGCTTATCTCATCGTTGAACATACGGAAGCCATGCACGTCATCGATGTGAATAGCGGCGGCCGTACTAAAGGTGCAGATGATTCAACTCAGGAAGCAAATGCTCTCCAGGTAAATCTTGATGCAGCAACAGAAGTTGCGCGTCAGCTTCGTTTGCGAGATATGGGCGGAATCATTGTTATCGATTTTATCGATATGCACAATCCGACAAACAGAAAGTTGCTTTTCGATAAACTGAAAAATGAAATGAAGCGCGATCGCGCTAAGCATACTATTCTTCCGCCATCTAAATTCGGTCTTATCCAGATCACCCGTCAGCGTGTTCGTCCGGAAACAAATATTACCACAGCAGAAAAATGTCCTGCATGTGATGGAACCGGCGAGATCAAAGCAAGTGTGCTTATCGTTGATGAAATAGAAAATAACCTGCGTTATTTCGTACAGGAGCAGAATGAAAAAGAATTGCATCTTGCAATTCATCCATACCTTGAAGCGTATTTGAATAAAGGAACATTCTTCAATCCTTCCATCGCTGCCAAGTGGAAAAAGAAATTCAAAGTAAAATTAAAAGTTACTGCGAATACGAATTACCATATGATGGAGTACCATTTTTTTAATAAGATGGAGGAGGAGATTAAGATCTAGTCTTGAATTTAAGTAAGCAGGTGTTTTACCTACACTTACTTTTAAACTTACACTTACTCTTTTTATTAGGTCAAAGGTCAGAGGTCAAAGGTCAGAGGTCACGCAGCTTACATGAAAGCACCGTGACCTCTGACCTTTGACCTTTGACCTAATAACACTTCCCTATAAGTACACCTTTCACCCCAAATAAACCATTTTGCAAATTCCACAATTTTTCCCCACTTTCGCTTCACAAACCACATAACATCATGAAAATCGTTAAAAAGATCCTTATCGTTATCGCAGTATTACTGCTTTTAATTTCTGCAATTGGATTAATTTTCTTTCCGGCACAAATTCATGTTGAAAGATCTGTTGTAATAAACAAAGACGTCAGCACTGTTTATGAGCAGATCAGTAATCTTAAAAATTTCCAGTCATGGTCTCCATGGTATGATATGGACACTACTGCAAGTTATACTTACTCAGGACCGGAATCAGGTGCAGGTCAGGCATTGCATTGGGATAGTAAAGAAAAGAACGTTGGTAAGGGTAGTCTGACGATCGCTGAAGTTGTTGAAGACTCCATGGTAAATATGGATCTTGCAATGGCAGGCGGTGGCGAAGGTGCAAAGGCAATTTATACTTTGACTCCGGAAGGTGATGCAACAAAAATGACATGGTCAATGGATATGAATGCAGGTATGAATCCATTAATGCGCATCATGGGTAAATTCATGGATGGAATGGTTGGTCCTGATTTCGAAAAAGGATTGAATAAATTAAAAGCACGTGTTGAAAGTATGCCTTCACTTTCAAGTTCAATTACAGTCGAAGAAGTTGAAGTTGATGACACTGAATACTTGTTTGTGCATGGCAAAGCAAACATCAATAATATCAGTCAGTTTTTAGGAGCTTCATATGGAAAAATCGGTGCAGCATTGGGTAAACAAAAATTACAGATGGCAGGAGCTCCTTTTGCAATTTACTATTCCAATTCACAAACTGAATGGGAAATGGATGCAGCAATTCCTGTAAGTGGTCCGGGAAAAGATGACGGAGAAATCAAAGCCGGAAAACTAAAAGCCGGAAAAGCTGTAATGGCGCGTTTCTTCGGTTCATATGAGCAAACAGGAATGGCACATCAGGCAGCCGATGAATTCATCAAGAAAAACAATAAGCAGGTGATCGGTGCACCTTGGGAAGTTTATGTAACTGATCCAATGGTAGAAAAGGATACTGCAAAATGGGAGACGGATATATTCTATCCCGTTCAATAAACATGCAACCAATTACCCCGGAGAAAGCTCGTTCAAAAGCTCTCAAGTTTTGCGCATATCAGGAACGGAGTCAGCAGGAAATGCGCGACAAAATTTATTCCTGGGGATTGCATCAGCGGGAAGTTGAAAGTATTATCTCTTATCTGATCGAAGAAGGTTTTTTAAAGGAAGAACGATTTGCCATCGCTTATGCGGGTGGAAAATTCAGGGTTAAAAAATGGGGCAAGATCAAGATCAAACTTGCACTTAAAAATAAAAAGATCTCCGAGCCGCTTATCAAAAAAGCGCTCGGAGAAATTTCTGATTCTGATTACAGAAAAATGCTGCAGAAAGTTATTTCTGCGAAAGAGAAACTTGTAACGGAAAAAGATCCTTATAAAAGGAAATATAAAATTGCTTCTTATGCTATTTCTCGGGGGTTTGAACCGCAGCTTGTCTGGGAAGTGATGGGGTCAGAGGATTAATTTTTATTTGGACCTTAGAAAGTAAGATCAGCGTAAATTTTACAGACATCAGACAATAAGTTGAATCATTTTGTTTCTTATTGTCAATAAAATTTTATTTTTACGGTAATCAAAATGTCCTGAACATGAAACCAACTGCAATTATTTTTATAGTATTATTTCTCTTATCAAAAATTGTTTCTGCAACTGTCAGAAATGTTCCTTCTACTTACGCTAGCATTGCAGCAGCTCTTTCAGCTGCTGATCCCGGGGATACAATTCTTGTGGACCAGGGAACATACAATGAAAATATCGTGTGGCCATCAAAAAATGATCTTAAACTGATCAGTACAACAGGACCATCCAATACTATTATAAATGGGAACGGGAATGGTAGTGTAATCAGAATGAATTTTTATGGAACTTCTGTAACGATCGATACGAATACGGTTATTGACGGATTTCAAATCACTGGCGGATACTTAAATTCACCGTTATCACTTGGTGCCGGAATTTACCTACAGGGTTCAAGCCCTTTGATCATGAATCTTGAAATTCATGATAACATTATGAGTTCCGTGGATTCGGGTATGGGCGGAGGAATTTGCTGTAGGTGGTATTCTTCTCCTGTCATTGCTAATTGTGTGATTCGTAATAATTCAATCACAGCTGATATCTGGGCTGAAGGCGGAGGGATTTATATGGGAAATGGATCTAATGTAACCGTAAGAAATTCTGATATAATTGAAAATGTTGTATTATGTGATAGAGAGGTGGGAGGAGGTGGAATTTCAATATCCGAAAATAGTTTGACGAGTATTTTTAAATGCAATGTGTTACGAAATTCTACTGATGGAACCAGTTCGTTCGGATCTGGTATATTTGTGAAATCGTTAAGTACTATTGATAGTTGTTTGATTGAAGGTAATAATTCATTTGGAAGAAATCTTCATTATGGTGCAGGAATATATGTAAATTCAGGTGTCACAATTTCCAATTCCAAAATTTCAGGTAATAGCCAGTTTGGAACTTCTCCTAGTCCGTATGGAACTACTACTTTTTATGGTGCGGGGATAGCCTGTCGTGGTGGAACTGGATATCATACAAATATTCGTAACTGTAAAATTGACTTTAATAAAATGATCCCTGATTCTATTTCCGGATCAATTATGAAAGGAGCTGGAATCTCCACCGATTACTCAGAAATTAATATGAGAAATTCTATTGTTGCTGGAAATTCAATGGAAGGGAATTCTTTACACACTTATAAAGGTAGCGGTATATACGGATCTGGCGGAATATTTTCTGTTTACCATTCTACCATTGCTGATAATTATGTAAATAATGATTCTGCCAATTTAAGTAATGCGATCTCTGTTTATAATTCAACTCTGCATATGTACAATTCTATTTCCTGGAATCCGGATTGTAAATTTGAATTTGACTCTTTGACTTATATGCATCCGGCGATGATTAATTCAGATGTAAGAAATATTATTCCCTCTGGTGGAAATATTTCAGCCGACCCTTTATTTATTGGCGCTAATGATTATCATCTTTCCTCATTGTCTCCTTGTCTAGGTGCAGGTTTCTTCTACTTCTTCTTGATTATTGATCTGGATGGATTTCCCAGACCTATGCCTGCCGGTACAAATCCTGATATGGGACCCTATGAAAATGACCAGCCTGTCGGAGTAAATAATTTTGAAAAAGATAATCAATCTTCGGTTTTTCCAAACCCTGTGGATGCAGAATCATTAATTTCACTTCATGATTTGAATGATAGAATAGTTCAGGTAGAAATTTACAATGGCCTCGGGCAATTAGAGATGGCTAAATCTGGGCTGTCATCAAATACTTATAATTTAAATTCTGCAAACCTGAAAAGTGGAGTTTACTTTTATCAACTAAGAACTCGATCAGGGAAATCATTGAATGGAAAATTTATTATAGATTAAATAAATCTTTCAGTTGGTTTGAGAGGTGATAACGAGTAGCATTTAAAATGTACTATCATAGTAGTGCAAATTTTTCCAGAAGCGGATTAAAATTGTTAAGTTCAGTAAGCGGAGGTTGAACAGTAATTGGTTTGGGAGGTTCTTGGTGAAGAGTGAATATTCCTTTTGTTTTATTTTTTAAGTTAGTTTAGGTAGGTAAACTATAAACTTTATAGATTATTCGATCAACTGAGACGCATTCTTTCTTTGGAAAGAATGTTTTAGGATGAATTTTGAATTCGCATCATCATATCAATGTAAAATATACTTGTTTTTAATGTTTTATCAATTAGTTCGTATATAAACTGAAAAAATGCTTTATATTTATTTGAAATTATTCAAAAAATCCATGAAAAAATCTTTACAATTTCTTTTTATATTCTATAGCAACTTTGCACTTGCTATTACGAATAATGTACCTTCTATGTATCCAAGTATATCAGCAGCATTAATTGCTTCACAGGCTGGAGATACCATTTTAGTGGCGCCGGGAACCTATCTTGAGAATATTGTTTGGCCCCAAACTCCGTCCTTAAAATTATTTGGTAGCGCTGGATCCTCAGCTACGATTATTGATGGCAATGCTTTAGGGAGCGTTTTAAAAATTAAGGCAGATAGTATAGGAATAATAGATACGACAACAATAATTAGTGGATTTCAGATCATGAACGGATTTGTGGATAGTGTCTTTGGAATTGGGGGCGGTGTTTTCATTCAAAATGCAAGTCCTTTTTTAACCGATTTGGATATTCATCATAATTCTGTGCGATCAGATGATTGGGCATATGGAGCAGGGATTTGTTGTTTTATGGAAGCGCACCCTTTAATCTATCAATGCAATATTTATAATAACACCATATCTTCAAATGATTTCGCAAAGGGAGGTGGAATATATATTGGATCTTATTCAAGTGTGATATTAAGGCATTGTAATATTTATGATAATTCTATTGTGTCTGCAAGAAATGGTTCAGGAGGTGGAATCGGTATAGGATATTCCGAAAATGGTATTACAATAAGTGATTGTAACTTTTATAATAATCAAGTTGCTGCTTCAATATTTGCTGCTGGTGGAGGGGTAAGTATAAACGGAACTGAATTATTGACAATGGTCAATTGCAACATAAGTAGTAACTCTGTTGAAGGGGAGTATTCTGACGGAGGTGGTATTGATATATCAAGTGATTCTACTTTTACGATTTTACAGAGTACTATCAGTGAAAATGTTTCTTTAGGTGTTGCACATCATGCTGGTGCCGGTATCAACTGTTATGGAAGTAGTGGTTTAATTTCTAATTGCGAAATTTCAAATAATAAACATTTTGGTGTTTCGTTATTCGAAGGGACCGGAATTTCATTAAGTGCTAGCAATGTAGCAATGAATAATACGATAATAAAGTTTAATGAGGTCGTTCCAGATACATCATATGGTTCTGAAGTTAGAGGTGTAGCACTCATTGCTGATAATTCAGTTTTGAATATGAGAAATTGTCTCGTGGTTTCGAATTCGTGTTATGCGAAATCAAATTATCCGTTTCTTGGAACTATTATTCACAGCGAGAATTCAACAATAAATATTTCCCATTCTACTATTTCTGACAATATAATTAATCTTGATTCTCTGCCATTTGGTATTGCATTTTCCTCTAATAACAGCACATTGAATTTTAAAAATTCAATTTTTTGGAATGCTGATTGTTTTAGTGAAAGGACAATTACTGTTGGATCTTTGTCTAATATAAACTTTTGTGATATCAGAAATGCATCTTTAACAAATGGAAATATTAACAGCGATCCACTGTTTGTTTCTCCAAATGATTACCACCTTTCTATGTTATCTCCTTGCTTAAATGCAGGAATTGTTTCTGTAGTAGTCCCCTATGATCTCGATAGTGTAATGCGACCTTTGCCGATAGGGACAAGTCCGGATATGGGAGCCTATGAAACTGACCAACCTGTTGGAGTAATTAGTTTCGAAAAAAATAATCAATCTTCGGTTTTTCCAAACCCTGTGGATGCAGAATCATTAATTTCACTTCGTGATCTAAATGATAGAATAGTTCAGGTAGAAATTTACAATGGCCTCGGGCAATTAATGATCTCTAAATCTGGGCTGTCATCAAATACTTATAATTTAAATTCTGTAAACCTGAAAAGTGGAGTTTACTTTTATCAACTGACAACTCGGTCAGGGAAAATTTTAAAAGGCAAGTTTGTTGTAAATTGAAAATGCGGTTTAAGTGTGAGTTTGGGTGTGAAGTATGTAGCCATACACAGTTCACACTCAAACTCACACTGAAAGCTGCCTTTTTATCTACCAACTGAATTAAAATATTTCCCTATCTTCGCCCCCTATGACATCCGACCAATTAAAAGAGATTAAAGAGCGAGTTGAAGCCCTGAGGAGGTATCTTTGACATCGATCGAAAAGTTGCCTCTATAAAAGAAGAAGAAGAACTCACTCATGCCCCTGAGTTCTGGAATGAACCCACGCGAGCGCAGGTGGTTTTGAAGGGTATTAATCAAAAAAAGAACTGGACAGCACCATTTTTAGAATTAGAGGCGTCTGTCGATGACCTTGCCGTTTTATACGAATTTTATAAGGAAGGCGTAGCCACTGAATCTGAACTCGATCAACATTATGCCGATAGCCAGAAGCTTCTTGAAGCAATGGAATTTAAGCGTATGCTTGGTGCGTAGGAAGATCAGCTTTCTGCTGTAGTCAATATCAACTCCGGTGCCGGTGGTACTGAGAGCCAGGACTGGGCAGAAATGCTCATGCGGATGTATATCATGTGGGGCGAGAAGAATGGCTATAAAGTCACTGAACTCGATCGCCAGGATGGTGATGGTGCCGGAATAAAATCTGCTACTTTACAGATCGAAGGTGATTTCGCTTATGGATTTCTGAAAGCAGAAAGTGGTGTTCATCGCCTCGTGCGTATTTCTCCATTCGATTCAAATGCCCGGAGACATACTTCTTTTGCATCAATTTATGCTTATCCGCTTGTCGATGATACTATCAATATAGAGATCAAAGATGCTGATATTGAAATTCAGACTTCACGATCAGGTGGTGCAGGTGGACAAAATGTAAATAAAGTAGAGACAAAAGTACAGCTCACCCATTTACCTACAGGAATTGTTGTTGTTTGTCAGGTTGAACGTTCTCAAATGGGAAACCGTGAACTTGCAATGAAAATGCTTCGCTCTCAACTTTACGAATTGGAGATCCGCAAACGTAATGAAGCGAAAGCTGTAACCGAAGCAGGAAAGAAAAAGATAGAATGGGGCTCACAGATCCGCTCGTATGTTTTTCATCCATATAAACTGGTGAAAGATAACCGGACCGATTATGAAACTTCCGATATTCAATCTGTAATGGATGGTGATCTGAATGAATTTATGAAAGCTTACCTGATGGAATATACTAAGATAGAAAATGCTTAAGATCTATTTCAAATCTACTTGCGCTACTTGCAAAACAGCTCTTGACCTCATTAAAAAAAATACTGATGAAGATTATGAGTTAGTAGAATATCTTGTTGATGTACCTTCGCAAAAAGAGATCAAAGAAATATTGAAGATGCTTGGGTTAAAAGCTTTCGATCTTGTAAGAACAAAAGAATCATTGTACAAAACGAAATTTGAAGGAAAGAAATTGACCAATGCACAATGGATAAAGATCCTTCATGAAAATCCAATACTCATCGAACGACCGATCGTTGTGAAAGATGGAAAAGCATTAATTGGACGACCAATAGAAAGAATTCTTGAAATTATTTAATAAAAAAAGATAGTAAAATGGCAATGCGTAAAGAGAAAGATACCATGGGTATCGTTGAAGTTCCTGCTGATGTGTATTGGGGTGCCCAGACACAACGGTCAATTGAAAATTTCAAAATCGCTGAGGACATAAATAAAATGCCCAAAGAAATTATCAGGGCTTTTGCATATCTGAAAAAAGCTGCTGCATTGACAAATCTGGATGCAGGAGTTTTGTCTAAAGAAAGTTCTGATCTTATCGGAAAAGTCTGTGATGAAATTTTAGCAGGAAAACTTGATGATCAGTTTCCGCTTGTCGTATGGCAAACAGGTTCCGGTACTCAATCAAACATGAACGTGAATGAAGTCATTGCTTATCGCGCTCATGTTTTAAGTGGCGGAAGTCTGATGGACGAAAAAAAGATAATTCATCCAAACGACGATGTGAACAAGTCGCAATCATCTAACGATACATTCCCTACTGCTATGCACATCGCTGCATATTATGCTTTGATGAATGTCACAATTCCCGGAATAAAAAAACTCCGCGATACACTTGCTGCTAAATCAAAAGAGTTCATGAATGTTGTGAAGATCGGTCGTACACATCTGATGGATGCAACGCCACTTACACTGGGACAGGAAATAAGCGGTTATGTTTCTCAACTCGATCACGGTTTACGTGCGATCAATCATATTCTTCCACACCTTGCTGAACTTGCTCTTGGTGGTACAGCAGTTGGAACAGGAATCAATACGCCAAAAGGATATTCTGAGAATGTAGCAAAGCATATTGCAAAACTTACCGGATTACCATTTATCACAGCAGAAAATAAATTTGAAGCACTTGCTGCACATGATGCAATTGTTGAAGCGCATGGTGCATTAAAAACTGTGGCCTGTTCATTGATGAAAATCGGAAACGATATTCGTTTACTTGCAAGCGGACCGCGTTGTGGAATAGGGGAGTTGTTCATTCCTGATAACGAACCGGGTTCTTCTATTATGCCGGGGAAAGTTAATCCAACACAATGCGAAGCAATGACAATGGTTGCCGCACAAGTATTGGGTAATGATGTTGCAATTAATATCGGCGGTGCAACCGGACATTTTGAATTGAATGTTTTCAAACCAATGATGATCTATAATTTCCTCCATTCAGCCAGACTAATTGGGGATGTTTGTGTATCTTTCAATGATAAATGTGCAGTTGGCATTGCACCCATACATGAAAATATCCGCAAGAATCTCGAAAATTCTTTGATGCTTGTCACTGCACTGAATACTAAAATCGGTTACTACAAAGCAGCAGAGATCGCACAGACAGCACACAAGCAAGGCAAAACACTAAAAGCTATGTCAGTCGAATTAGGCTACGTCACCCCCGAACAGTTTGATGAGTGGGTGAAGCCTGAAGAGATGGTGGGCTTGTAGGTGAGTAGTAAATGGTAAATAGTGATTAGCACTGTTTACAAAATTGGATTTGTATTTCACTTATACAATGTTTACTATTTATATTATAAGTTCATAGCCTACAGAGTAATTTGTTTCATTTACGTACCCGTTGCCATTTACCACTTACTACTTACCACTTACCCAAAAAGAAATGAGTATACACATCGGAGCCCAGCCCAACCAAATCGCTAAAATTGTTTTTCTTGCCGGCGATCCTTTAAGAGCTAAACACATTGCTGAAAGTATGTTGACTGACGTACAGTTAGTGAGCAGTATCCGGAATGCATTTTATTTTACAGGGAATTATAAAGGTATTCCTGTCACAGTTGGAGCAAGCGGAATGGGATGTGCATCGATTGGAATTTATTCATACGAACTTTTTAATGAATACAATGTTGAATGTATCATTCGCATTGGAACAGCCGGAGCTTATACTGACAAGTTGAAAGTTTTTGATGTGATCAATGTTGATAAAGCATACAGTGAATCTACTTACGCTAAAGATGCATTTGAATTTACTCCCGATCATTTCGAACATCAGGGCGCAGCATTTAATTTAATTAATGAAACTGCGAAGCGAATGAACATGCCGGTTATTGCAGGAAACATTCATTCAAGTGATGTGTTTTACAGAAGCACTCAAGGTACTCCAAAAGTTGCAGCAGATAATAATTGTGTGGCAGTGGAAATGGAAGCATTTGCACTTTTTGCAAATGCCAGACATCTTAATAAAATGGCGGCAACTATTCTTACAATTTCAGATGTTATCCCAACAGGTGATTATATTTCATCAGATCAACGACAGAATTCTCTAAGCAAAATGACGGAGTTAGCTATGGAATCTGCTTTAGCTATTCAGGAGTATCTTGGTAAAAAAAAATAAAACACTAAGAGCACTAAGCTCACAATAAGTGCACGGAATTGTTCCGTGTTCTTATTGTGAACTTAGTGCTCTTAGTGTTAAAAGAAATTATGGATAATCTCAAAGATCTTTTCTATCTCAACCCCGAAATAACCTTCCTGAACTTCGGTTCCTATGGCGCCTGTCCAAAACCTATTTTTGAAGATCTGCAAAAATGGCAATCAGCCATGGAGCGTGACCCTGTACAATTTATAGCTGTCAGAAGTATAGAGAATCTTCGTACTTCCAGAGAAGCTCTTGCAGAATATATTCATTGCGATGCGGATGATCTGGTTTATACTCCCAATCCTTCGTATGCAATGAATGTAATTGCAAAAAGTTTTACGATGAAACCGGGCGATGAAATACTCTCGACAAATCTGGAGTATGGAGCGATGGACCGCACATGGAATTACTATTGCAAAAAGAGCGGCGCAAAATTTATTCGCAACGAAGTCAGTTTACCTGTTGTTTCGAAAGAAAAATTTAGCGAAGAATTCTGGAAAGGATATTCGAAAAACACAAAAGCAATTTTTATAAGTCAAATTACAAGTACTACTGCTTTAAAACTTCCGGTGGATGAAATCTGCTCAGAAGCAAAACGAAGAGGCTTGTTTACAATTGTGGATGGAGCTCATGTTCCCGGACATATTCCGCTTGACCTTTCTAAATTGGAAGTTGATGTTTATACCGGTGCCTGTCACAAGTGGATGATGACACCAAAAGGATCTTCCTTTCTCTTTGTAAAAAAGGAATTTCAGGATCAATTTGATCCTTTAGTGATCAGTTGGGGATATGAAAGTGATGCACCTTCGGAATCCCGGTTTATTGATTATCATCAGATGCAAGGAACCCGGGACTTTACCGCATTTCTGACAATTCCAAAGTCAATCGAATTCATGAAAGAAAATGATTGGCCAACGGTTGCAAAGCGTTGTTCTGAATTAGCGCGTCGAAATTATAACAAGTTCTGTAACCTCCTGAAGACTGAACCATTGTGCCCTATAGAAAATGATTTCCTAGGTCAAATGTGTTCGATTCCAATTAAGACAACAAAACCTTTAGTCCTGAAATCGCTTTTGTATGAAAAATACAGAATCGAAGTTCCGGTAATGGTCCATGGAAATTACACCTTTCTCCGTTATTCCATTCAGGCATTTAATGATCAGGATGATCTTGACAAATTATATTCTGCGCTGAAGGATATCCAAAGTTCAACCGATCTTCTTGGCTAACTATTTTGTAGGGCCAATGAACGAAAATTATTCGTGAACAATTAAATATGTTGCGTGAAATTTTTCAGTGTTTTTTTTCAATTTTCATGGGTATTTTTTACACTCCGCTATGTGAAAAATCTTTCAGATGCTTGTTGAACCATTTGATAAATTCCCTATTATGTGCATAATATTCAAAGCAATATTCTCCTGATGACTTCAAATAAAATTGAGCTTTCTGTTATAATTCCCTGCTATAACGAAGAGCTTGTCATTTCTGAAAGCTATAAAAGATTAACGGTAGTTTTAAAACAAACAGGAAAATCCTATGAATTATTATTCGTAAATGATGGGAGTGCTGATAAAACAGAAACTATTCTGGCTACACTTGCTGAAACAGACCCTGCCGTAAAAGTAATTTCATTCTCGAAAAATTTCGGACATCAGCCTGCTGTTTCTGCCGGATTAAAATATTGTGTGGGTGAACTTGCAGTTATTATCGATGCCGATCTTCAGGATCCACCTGAAGTAATTCTTGAAATGTTGCGGATACAAAATGAAGAAAAGGCAAATGTTGTTTATGGAGTAAGGAAACATCGTAAAGGTGAAAGCGCATTCAAATTATTAACTGCAAAAATATTTTATCGTCTTTTAAATCGAATGTCTGAAGTACAGATCCCGGTAGATACAGGTGATTTCCAGGTTGGTTGATAGAAATATCATAGATAATTTTAATAACCTGAAAGAGAAAAATAAATATATCCGCGGACTGATCAGTTGGTTTGGGTATAAGCAGGTTCCGGTTTATTACAACCGCGATGAACGTTTTGCCGGTGAAACAAAATTTCCCTTCAAGAAAATGTTCCGGTTCGCTACTAACAGTTTGTTGTATTTTTCAAGAAAGCCTCTGAAGATCGCTTCTGTTGTTGGTATGATCTGTATCGGACTTGGATTATTCTATTTGTTCCTGAATTTGTATTACTGGTTCTTCCATCTTAGAACAATGGTCACAGGCTGGACGTCATTGGTTGTTATTATTGTTTTCTTCGGAGGCATTCAACTTTTGACAATAGGAGTTTTAGGACAGTATATTGGTATTTTATTTGACGAAATTAAAGACAGACCTGAGTTTCTGGTCAGCAGAACAATCAATACAGAAAAATTGAAAGATGACAAAAAGTAATATTGATACTAATGCCAATGAACGGGAGTTTTATAACGACTGGGCAGAAAAGGTAGATGTAAGTAAGATAAAAGTTGAAAAGTTTTTTGAATCTTCAACCTGTCCGGAAAACAGATACCTGATGACGGGTATGGATAAGATCAAAGACTCATTGATACTTGATCTGGGCTGCGGCGCTGGTGAAAACAGTGTCTATTTTACTTTGAAAGGTGCGAATTGTATTGCCACAGATTATTCTGATGGAATGTTGCATGTTGTCGACGAACTGGCTGCCCGATATAATGTGAAGGTTAAAACACAGGTAGTGGATGCAATGAATATTCCTTACCCTGATAATACTTTCGATTACGTTTATATAGCAAATACACTGCATCATGTTGATTTTGATAAATGCACAAATGAGATCTACCGTGTGCTAAAACCAGGTGGTAAAATGTTGTCATGGGATCCGTTAAAACACAATCCTATAATCAATATTTACCGACGGATGGCTACAAAAGTGAGAACAGAAGATGAAAGTCCTTTGAATATAAATGTTGTCGATAAACTGAAAAAGAATTTTTCTTCTGTACAATATGATACATTCTGGTTTGCAACTTTATGGATCTTCATCCGCTTTTACCTGATTGAAAAAGTTCATCCAAATGATGAGCCTTACTGGAAGAAAATTATTTCTGATGAAGAACGGATAAGAAGCAGATACTTGAGACTGGAAAAATTTGACAGGTTTTTCAAAAAAATTCCTTTCATGAAAAGATTTGCATGGAATATAGCAATCATTGCAACTAAATGATCTGTTGTAGTTAAATGATAAACAACAAAGATTCAATAATTCAAAGAACTGCGATCATCGGTTTATTAACCTTGCTCACATTCGCTTTGTATTTTTTCAGAATGCAAGGGTTTGGATTATATGAAGATGATTATTCTTTCGTTGGTTCATTTATTGGTCTTCCAGGTTCTGATATTTATTTAAATACAATCAATTGCCTTAGAGAAATGCCTCAAGGTCGTCCATTGGCTTTTCTTTTCCCGGCAATCGTTACCTATTTTGGTGTAAATCTGACCGACGATTTAATTATTGTTTATTCGATCGGCGCATTGTTCTGCGCGGCAAATGCTTTTTTTGTTTATTCTATCCTTAGAAACTGGATAAGTCTTCCAAGTGCTTTAATAGGAGCGCTGTTATTTTTGTTAAGCCCTTCTGATACCACGAAAATACTTCTTACTCATAATCTCATTCTTCAGCCAAGTTTATTTTGTGCGCTTCTCGGAATCATATTTTATACAAAGTCAAATCGATTATATCTTTTTCCGGCTTACCTCTTCGGTGCAATGACTTTATTGTTTTATGAATCCGGAATTCTGGTATTTCTTTTCGCACCGTTTTTTGTAATTAATAATAAAAATAGTTTTATAAAACGATTGTTAGTGCATATCACCTTGATTGCTTTAACAATTATTTGTCTATACTTAATACGCGCAAGTCAGGGTGAATCCAGAGTAAACGACCTGATTGCAGGAAGTAAACTTGAGCTCATCTTCAGAATTCTTACCGGACCATTTATTGGAATTGGTGGTTCATTGGCAGCGATGACATATGGTACTCTAAAAGGAATTCAAAAAGCTCTTGTCATTGAGATCGTCCCGATCATTATTGCAGGCATTGGTTTAACTTTTTGGCTGCTGAAATATTTTTTAAAAGCCGGGAGGAGTGCTGAGTTGAATAGTGTTATAGTTGTTGTCCCTGAATTCCTTCAACGCATCTTTAAAAACAATAGAATTCTACCTTTAAAAATAAAAGAACTATTTGCAGAAAATAATTTTTCTATTCGCTATCCGGCATATATTCTTTTTGTGGGCGCATTGATGATTCCGGCAGCTTATCTACTGGCATTTACGCATTATCCTCCAATTACACTATCAGGCAGACTGACTTCTGTTCATCTTCCATCGACAGTAGCATGGGCAGTTTTTTTAGGAGGACTTATTGAATTTTTATTGACATCTGAGATCAGACGCAACTTAAAATCATTGATTGTATCAATGATTGGCGTTGTATTAATTTTGTGGAGTTCATATGCGGTTTATATTCAGGATGGATATTATACAGTATGGCAGGGACAAAAAATATTCTGGAAAGAAGTCACAACGTTGACACCTGACATGAACAAAAATGCGACAGTGGTATTTGATAAAAACATCGTTGATTATTCAAGAACCTGGTGCTTTGGCCGAAACATAATAGGAGGAGCTGATTGGTCGTTGCCAACCGCCTTCAGTATGTATATGGGTAATCAGTTTGAATTGAATAGGCCGGTAGTCATTAAATCAATAGAAGAATTGATCTGGCAGAAATCAGATGATAAGATCCGGTTCTTTAATGTCTCACTACCGACATGGGGAGTATGGACTGAATTGGATACAGCACAAACAATTTTCTTTTCAATGAATGAAGAAGGAGATTTACAGAGAGTTCAAAAAATGTCTGTATACAATTATCAGTTGCCCATTTACTATACAACTATTGATGGATTAACTTATGCAAAACCATCCACTGAATTGCCTCCTAACGTTATATCAGGTTATTATCATGTTCGGGGAAATCAACCCGAATATTTTGAGGAAAAGGGTCATAGCGGTGATTATATTGACATTCAATTTGAGAAAATGTCTTATACAACAAATTTATCATCATTTAAACCCAATGGTTGCCTTAAAACTTTCATGGAAACCGGCAAATTCGGTTTAAAGAAATAGCGATGGTCTGTTTTTTTATTGGTTGGGAAGGAATGTGCCCGAACCATCTCCTAAATCATCTCTCACAATTTAGCCTTGAAATAAAGTGAACTGGAATTATATTACCTCTATCGAAAACTTAAATCAATTACACGAAGTTTCTAATACCAAATCAATCCTGATATTCAAACATAGCACAGCTTGCAATATCAGCTCAATGGTATTGAACAGAATTGAATCCAAGTGGAAAAATGAATATTCTGAATCGATCATCCCTTATTTTCTGGATCTGATTTCCTATAAGTCAATCTCGAACGAAATTTCAAACAGATATCAGGTCATTCACGAATCCCCCCAGGTTCTTATTATCCAGAATGGAATAAGTGTCTATGATGAATCACATAATGGAATCAGAATGGATGCAATTTTAGAAAATTTAAAAAGAAAAACCAAAAGGAAGTTTCTCCACTTTTCTTTTCATATTATTAAACATACTTCTCCCCCTTCTTCAACTTCACATCATTCACCAGATTCCGAACTCCTTGTTCATCATCTTTCGGACAGATCAGTAACACATTGTCTGTTTCAACGACAATGAAATTTTCCAAACCCTGAATTACTGCAAGTTTGTTGTTTGACATATTTACAATACAGTTTTTGGTGTTGTCGACCATAACATGCGGACCTACAATTGCATTTCCATTTGTGTCATGTGGAAGTTGTTCGTATAGTGATTTCCATGTCCCTAGATCACTCCAGCCAAATTCTGCACTTAGTACATATACATTTTTTGCTTTCTCTAAAATCCCGTAATCGATTGAAATGTTTTTGCATTGTGTGTATGCATTTTTAATGTATTCAGCTTCACCGGGAGTGTTCAGCATTTCTTTTCCTTCCTGAAACAATGCATACATATCGGGCATCAGGTCTTCAAAAGCTTTCAAAATAGTTTTTGCATTCCATAAAAAGATTCCGGCATTCCATAAAAATTCTCCGCTCTTCAGAAAGAATTTCGCCATTTCCAGGTTTGGTTTCTCTGTAAAAGTCTTCACCTTGCTGATCTTGAATTCTTCTGTGCTCTCGTCGCCGTTGAATTGTATGTAACCATAGCCGGTATCAGGGCGACTCGGGTGAATACCGATCGTTAGCAGTGAACTATTATTAGCTGTGAAATCTAATCCTTTTAATACTGCCTCGTGAAATTTTTTCTCATCGGTGATCACATGATCGGAAGGTGCAATAATCAGATTTGCATCCGGATTTATACTGAAGATCTTCATACTTGCATATGCAATGCATGGTGAAGTATTTCTTCTTTGCGGTTCTGCCAACACCTGATTTTTATTCAGCTCAGGGATTTGACTGTAGACATGATCAAGATATGCCTCATTCGTTACGATGTAAATATTTTCTTTCGGACAAACACTTAGAAAACGTTCATACGTTTGGCGGATAAGTGTTTTACCCGTTCCTAAAATGTCAATGAATTGCTTCGGGAAATTGTTACGACTCATGGGCCAGAAACGACTGCCAATGCCGCCGGCCATGATGATACAGTAATTGTTTTTCATCAGAAATTTTGTTACAAACTTGTCTTTTAGTAAAGGTCTATTCGATAACGATAGGTTGTAACTGTTAGTGGATTAATTAATATTTACTCTTAAGAAAGCGCGCTCAGTGCCTTTTTTAAGTTTCCGAAAACCTCAGGAATTTCTTCTTTCGTACATGTGCCAACAGATAACCGATACCATGGTGAATCATCTGATGAGCCGAATGCAGAGAATGGAACGACAGCAAGTTTTGCTTCGTCAAGAATATATTGCGTCACATCTTTTTGGGTTGTTAAAGTTTTTCCGCTTGCACTTTTCTTTCCTTTCAGATTCAGATTTATGGTAAGATAAATTGCTGCTTGCGGAGAAATTGCATCCACATTATATCCGGATTTTTTCAAAGAAATGAATCCATCATAAAATCCATGAAGTCTTTCATCAATAGCTTGCTTGAATTGTCCAAGGAAAGTATTCAATGCATTTTTATTTTTCAGATAATCAGCTGTAGCAATTTGTTCTGCTTTCGGAGCCCAGGCTCCTACATGAGAAAGTATCGCTTTCATCTTGTCGATGATAACACGCGGACCAAATGACCAGCCTACACGTACACCAGTTGCAGCAAGTGACTTCGAAATCCCGTCAATGAAAATTGTGTATTCACGCATTTCAGGACGAAGAGAAATCGGATCGTAATGCTTTGTTTGGCCGTAAGTCAATACCCAATAGATCTGATCATACATCAGATACAATGGTTTTGCACCCGGACCGCGACGTTTATTTTCTGCAATGATCATGTCGCAGATCTCTGCAAGCTGTGATTCGCCGAAAACTGTACCTGTCGGATTCAAAGGGGAACACAATGCAATCATCGTCGCTTCTTTGATATGCGGACGAAGATCGTCGGCAGAAGGCATAAAATTATTTTCAGGACGCGTCTCGACAAAAATTGGTTTCACACGCGACAAATGACAGTAATGATTATTGTTCCATGATGGTACCGGAAAAATTACTGATTCACCGGGATTCAATAAGGTGATGTATGTAGCATAAATAAGCGGACGTGCACCTCCTGAAATAAGAATCTCATCAGCTGAATAATTCAATCCTTGACGTTCTTTCAGAAATTCAGCAACTTCTTTACGCAGATCAACCATGCCGTTTGCAGCCGGATAATTTGTGTGTTTGTTTTCGTAGGCTTTTATTATCGCATCATTTAACTCAGATGGAATAGGAAAAATCTTTGGGTCAAAATCGCCGATCGTATAATTGTAGATCCTTTCGCCGTTTCGAATTTTTTCGTTGATCTCAGCAGCTAGTTTAATGATCTCTGAACCAATTAATGTTTCAGCCATTTCTGAAACCATATGCTGCTCGCTCTGCATTAATGCGCTGTCCGACATTGGAATTCTGTTTACGTATGTTCACAAATGTATTAATATCTTCTGACTTTTTAACTATGAAAAGGGAATAATAGCCTTAAAATTCAACTATTTCCCGGTTTCCCTGACATTGTTTTCAATCTGAATAACCTCGGCCAGTCCACTTACATAATATTGTCGGTTGGTATTCACTTCCAGACAACGAAATCTGGTCCGCATTTTTTCACCTTTTTGAAAGATCATTCCCGAACGAGATTGATAAAGTGCGAATCTGGAATTTGCTGATAGTTCTTCCAGATGAAAAACTTCCTGACTTCCATTTTTAACATCATATTTTTTTAAAGTCCTGAAAAGATTGTGATCGCTACAACTTGTCGCTGCAGGATTTTTAAGGTAGGAGGAAAGTGCAGTTGAAATGTCGTCGGGAAAAACTCTTCTTACAACAAAATTACCCAGCAAATTTCTGAATTCGTTTTTCCATTCTCTCCCATGAGGTTCATGACGAAATGGATATTTTGTAAATGTATGCAGGTGCGCTACCTCATGAACAAAGGTGATCAGAAACGCATATTTGTTCAGATCGTGATTAACAGAAATATGATGTCCCTTTCCTCTTTCCAGAGGTTTGTAATCACCAAATTTTGATGCACGCCCCCGTGTAATTTTTAAATGGATATTTTTCTGAATGATCCACGAGGTACATTCATCAACTGTTTCATGAGGAATATAATTCGATAATACAGCAGCAATTTTCTCCCGGGACATATTGTGATCAAAAATAATTTTAATTAATCCGGACGAAGATAAATATTATTTCAACAATTGATATGCAATCAAACTTGCTATATACGCCATACCGCTCATGTATAAAATTTGTATCAATGGGTATTTGATTTTTCTGGTCTCTCGGAATACTATGGCCACTGTACTGATACATTGCATGGCAAAAGCATAGAATAACATCAAAGAAATCCCTACAGCAAAAGTATACTTTGGTCCGCCCGTTTCAGGATCAATTTCGTTCCGCATTTTTTCTTTCACAGTCATCTTACTGCTGGCTTCGTCGCCGACACTGTATATCGTAGACATTGTTCCAACAAAAACTTCTCTTGCTGCAAATGAAGTTATTAAAGCGACTCCAATTTTCCAGTCATAACCCAGTGGTTTGATTATGGGTTCTATAATATGCCCTAATCTTCCGGCATATGAATTCTCCAGTTTTTCACTCTGGATCTGACGGTCAATTTCTTCTTTCGGCATAGACCGCGTATATGTTTCTGACATGTACTTCTCTTCGATTCTTTCGAATGAATCTGAAGGACCAAAGGATGAAAGAAACCAGAGAATAATGGAAACAGATACAATTACTTTCCCTGCTTCAAATAAAAAGACCTTAACTTTTTCAGCAATGTGTATTCCAATTGTTGACCAACGGGGAATTCTATAGGTTGGTAATTCCATTACGAAATAACTTTTCTCTTTGCTGTTGATGATATGCTTCATTACCCACGCAGCCAAAAGTGCTGCTACAAAACCAATCAAGTACATCAGCATGAGGACTAAGCCCTGTAAATTCACTCCATAGATGTAATCACTTGGAATGATCAGTGCAATCAGCAATGTATATACCGGAAGACGTGCAGAACAACTCATCAATGGTGTGACCATGATGGTAATCAATCGTTCTTTCCAATTCGAAATTGTTCGTGTCGACATAATTGCAGGAACTGCACAGGCAACACCACTCATCAATGGAATCAGTGATTTACCATTTAATCCGAATTTCCGCATGAGCTGATCCATCAGAAAACTAACACGCGACATGTAACCGGTATCTTCAAGTACTGCAACAAAGAAAAACAGTAATGCAATTTGTGGAACGAATACTACGATGCCATTTAAGCCGGCTAATATTCCATCAACTAAAAGATCATTTATCAAACCCGGAGGTAGAGAGCTCTGAACTTGTTCACTCAGCCATGCAAATGCTGAATCTATCAGATCCATTGGATAAATTGCCCATGCAAAGATTGCCTGGAAGACCAGAAAAAGGACGGCAAGAAAAATAAAATATCCCCAGAAGCGATGTGTCAGAATATTATCAATCCGGAATGAAGGTGATTTCTGAATCGGGTTTTCAGGAGATGAAATGAACTCTTGCATGATCGTACTGATCACACGATATCGTTCAAGAGTCTCTTTGGCCTGCATCTGCTGACCATTGAATTCATATTGTGCACAAACTGCACGTATCTTTTCTTTCTTGAATTCAGGAATTTCGAAGTTCGATATAAGATCGAGATTGTTTGCTACAAGAAATGCATTGTAATTACTTTTTACGTTTACTGTTTGCCGGATTGTATCAACTACTTCAGGAGCGAAAACCCTGATGTCAATGAAATCATTGACGGGTGGATTGAACGGTTGAACAATTGCAAGTTTCAATTCCTTTAATCCTTCAAGTTTCCTGGCGTTCATTGCAACGATAGGAACTCCAAGTCGCTCAGACAATTTTTCAAAGTTGATATTGATCTTCTTGAAACGAACAATATCCATCATGTTGATTACAAGAATGACAGGAATTTTCAAATCAACTAATTGCGAACACAGAAATAAATTTCTTTTTAGATTCGCTCCATCGGCTACAACTATAGTAAGATCAGGATGCGCTTCATTTTGTGGGTCACACAACAGTTGAAATGGAATTCTCTCTTCAGGCGATTTCGGATATAAGGAGTAAGTGCCGGGAAGGTCAATGATCTCCGCGTCTACCGTATTTCCAAATTTGTCACGCAGTGATGTGTAACCAATTTTCTTTTCAACGGTTACTCCGGGAAAGTTTGCAACCTTCTGATTTAATCCTGTGAGTGCATTAAAAACAGATGACTTCCCACTGTTGGGATTTCCTACTAAAGCTATTTTTATCTTTTTTGTCACAGAGGATCTTCAATAAACTTAATTAGTTTTGATACGGACCGTCGCAGCTTCCGCCTTTCTTAGACTTAACATATAGCCGGCTACTGAAATGGCGATCGGATCTCCCAAGGGAGCGATCCTGATCACTTCAATCATTTCACCCGGAATGCAGCCCATTTCCAACAATTTGAGGGATAATTCATAATCAGTAAATGAGTCAATCAAGCCTTTTTGGCCTTTTTTCAACTCAGAAAGCAATCTGATAGTCGTCCCCATTTCCTTATTAAGAATCATTTTAAACAAGCGGTCAAAAGTATTCCTTATTTTCTAATAACAAGCGGATTTTTGTCATTAATAAACGAAAAACATCAAATATAAAACACTGAAAATCAATAGTTAATTTGAAGTTGTCCAAATTTTTCCGGAAATAAAAAGGAAAGCACAAAAACGATTGCAGCTTGAATGAGTTAATTTCTTGTCAGGAACTCTTTTCAACTGACTTTTCTGTTCGTTTTCCGAAAGAAGGACAATCACACTTTTTCTTGAAAATGAAACAACCGCTGCTACCAAATGAAATTGCAAAGATCATAAGACAAAATAAAAAACGGTTTTTATTTCTGTTGAAGGTCATAGTAGTATTGTGAATTGTAAAGGTAACGAATAGTAGCTGTTTAAATTTAAAATAATTCAATGACTGGCTCACTTTATTGACAATCGTCGCTTCCATGGTTGTTCAATCTCGAATCTCGAACTACTACTCTCGGATTACCACATTCTAACAACTTTGTTGGTATTCTCCTCATTACACAACTTTAAGAGAACGATTCGCGGGACATTTTTATTATTTTTACAGCCACTTATGAATTGGCTTTTTCACTTAGGAAGGTATTGGATCTTTATGAAAGATCTGATCATTAAACCGGAAAAATTTTCCATCTATTGGAAGCAACTGATACGCGAACTAGATAATTTCGGATACGGTTCACTAGGCATTGTTGCACTTACTTCTGTCTTTATGGGAGCAGTAATTACAATTCAAACTGTTTACAATCTTGTCAACCCACTGGTACCATTATCAGCAGTAGGTATTGTAGCCCGCGATTCAATTATTCTGGAATTCTCTCCGACTATGATGTCGCTTGTATTAGCAGGAAAGATCGGGTCAAGTATTGCATCAGAGATCGGAACAATGCGTGTTACTGAACAGATCGATGCTTTGGAAATTATGGGGATAAACTCTTCCGCTTATCTGGTCTTGCCAAAGATCCTTGCAGCAATGTTCATCTTTCCTTTTGTGGTACTCATCTCTATGTTTCTTGGAATTGCCGGCGGCTGGATCGCAGGTGTACTTGCAGGAGTGGTTAGTTCTGCTGATTATGTGAAAGGTATTCAGGATTCTTTCGTACCATTCAATATTGTTTTTGCATTGATCAAAACAATAACATTCGCTTATATCATCACAACTGTATCTGCTTACCATGGATACCATACTGAAGGTGGTGCATTGGAAGTTGGACAATCAAGTACAAGCGCTGTTGTATACAGCAGCATCCTCATTCTGATCTTTGACTATCTGCTTACTCAATTAATTCTGACATGATAGAGATCAAGGAAATTTCAAAGAGCTTTAATGGTCGTCAGATCTTAAAAGGTGTTTCTACTACTTTCGAAACAGGACATGTAAATCTTGTGATAGGCGGGAGTGGAAGCGGGAAAACAGTTTTGATGAAATCGATGGTAGGTTTAGTTGAAATTGATGGCGGTGAAATCTGGTACGATGAAAAAATATTCAGCAACCTCGAAAGAAAAGAAAGAAAACCTTTTCGTCAGGAAATTGGAATGGTATTTCAAGGCGGAGCTTTATTTGATTCTCTGAATGTCGAGAAAAATGTGATGTTTCCTCTCAACATGTTCACAAAAATGTCGCTGGAAGAAAAAAGGGAACGTGTTCACTTTTGTCTTAAACGTGTAAATCTTGTCAATGTAGAGAAACTCACACCTTCTGAATTATCAGGTGGAATGAAAAAACGTGTAGCGATTGCACGCGCTATTGCACCAAGTCCTAAATATCTTTTTTGCGATGAACCCAATTCAGGACTAGACCCGCAGACATCTATTGTCATAGATAATCTGATAAAGGAAATCACTGAAGAATTCAATATCACTACAATTGTAAATACTCATGATATGAATTCTGTTTTAGAGATCGGTGATAAAATTTTGTATGTGCACAAAGGCGAAAAATGGTGGGAAGGGACAAGTGAAGATATCCTCAAAACTGACAATAAAGAATTAAACGATTTTATTTTCGCAAGTAAGTTGGCGAAGAATATTAAGAAGACGGGACTTATATAGTGAGTAGTAAGTGGTGAGTAGTAAGTAGCACTGGTTACTTAATTGAAAACTGTATGCAATTTAGTTACTAGTGCTACTTACTACTTACTACTTACCATTTATGAGTACAACTCTCTCATTCACCACATCATCTCCCGCAATAAATTGAATTGTGTAATTACCTGATTTTAGATTTGACAGATCAATTGTTTCTTCTGAGAATGATTTAAATGAAAGTGATTTTACTACACTGCCCAGGGCATTGACTACATTCACGTAAACTGTTCCATCTTTTCCGGAGTTAATGATTTTTATATTTCCGTTTGTTGGATTTGGGTAGACTGAAAAATATTTTCCTTTATCAGTTTGCGATACACTTACGAGTGTTGACGATGGATTATTTAATCGTAAAATAAAAACTGCCTGCAAAATATTTCCTACATCGATCCATCCACTGCTACCATTGAAGAATCCTTTTCCCGGTGTGAAAATGTTATTCGCAACTCCTAATGATAAATAATTCGTGTCAACTTGATTTACGCCCAGAAAATAATCTCCACTTGTAACATTGATCGGTGGAACGAATGGCAATGTTAACATTAATCCATTGCCGCCAATTGTATCGTTGGCAGTTATCTCATAGGCAACTGAGCTTTGAACACTTGCTGAATCAGGCAACCCGCTTGTCATTGAAAAAAGTGAAAGAGATACACTATCACCAACTACAGGACTTTCTAAGTAGAAAGTTCCTGACGTTACCTGCGAAGACTGATAGATATGATAAACTTGTCCGAGAACACCCTTGTTACCGTTAAATCCTGAACCTCCTGGAATATAACTTGACCCATTTATAGCAGTGTAATCACGTGCATTGATTGAATCGTTGACGATCACAAACGCTTCTGCAGTATCATTTGAAGTAAAACTATCACCTGGAATACTTACAATCTGTTCGATAACATAAAATCCTGTATCTGTCGGTGCGTATGCTCCGGCACTTGTCAGAATTGCCGATGTATCACCGGGATTTATAGTCGATGAAATAGTTGCAGCATCAGTATAAACCTGTCCACTTGAATTATAAACATTAAACGTAAGTGTTCCCGAAGAAATAGCGCTACTGCCTTTATTGATGACACGTCCACTCAGATTGAACGCTGTTGTATTTAATAATGATATGATGCTGTATTCTCCGCCGAAGGCTAAAGGTTGCGCTGCAGCATCGATTGCAGAGATCTCTGAAATACTCACATCGTCGATCATCCATGAGTAACCGCAGCCGGCGAGTATGTTGATCGTGCTTGGACTATAAAACTGAAATCTGATCCATACAGTAGATTGGTTTCCTGCAACGGAAGATATATCGATACTTACGATGTCCGGATTCAATGCGGGATTGTTGCCATTGTATTCATTGATCAGCAGATTACCGTTCACTTCAAAGCGAGTCCAGTTTGTACTATCTGAACTCACATAAATATAAGTCGAGTCATAATAACGTGCATAGTATTGCGAGAATTCAAGTTTGACACTTGGGTTACCGCTCAGATCAATCGGATTGGCATTTGTCAGATTACCAATTTGATTTCCTGAACAAATAGAATCAGAATCGAATTTTGCAAAACCATTTCCTGCTGTTGCTGACTGGATAATATTTATCGCTGCTGCACCGGCCGGACCGGTAAGTCCGATTACCCAGTCACCATCGGTACCCGGCTCATGAGTCAATACCCAGTTTGCAGATGATGAAAAATCATCGGACCATAAAATTGCATTTGTAGATGCAGTTGAATGTGTCAGGTGTGACTTTTGAGTTGTTTTTAATCTACTACCTAAAGTTTTCCCTTGTTTATTCCTCATCTGGAATTGTCCAAATGCAGTAACATTAATTAAAAATGTCAGAATAGCGATAGTATATAATTTCTTCATTTTCCTAAGGTTAGAATTTACTACTTACAAAGTTAATATTTTTGGTAAGATTTTCGTCATGTATCATATTTCGAAAACTTTAAAGGTATATTTGTTTCGTTCTGGTTCGTCTGATTTATTATTGCTAAACTAAAATTAATCAAATTGAAAAAAATTACGTTATCAGTTTTTATATTGTTGTCATTAGCTTTTGCAATTGCAAAAGGAGGACAAACAACACTTATTTCAGGATTTGATAGTAAGTCTGAAATCAAGACTATTGGCAAAACGAATTCCCGACAGATTCCCGAAATTTCTGCAAGAATGGGACTTCAGACAAATCAGACGAACATTGCATTCTATACCGAAGATTTTTCAGGAGGAATTCCTTCTGCCTGGTCTAATGTTGACGTTGCGGGTAACGGGGTAATATGGACAGCAACCACCACTGGTGCTGCAAATACAGACACTCTTTCTACATTAGGTACCAGTGCAGCTAATGGTTACATTATATTTGATTCCGATGGAGCCGGCTCTGGAGCCGGTCCCTCAAATGGTGTTCTCACTTCTTCTGCAATTGATTGTTCCGGAAAACCATTTATTGTACTTGGGTTGAATGAGTATTTCTTTCAATATGCATCTAGCACAGGAGTAATTTCTGTAAGTAACGATAGTACAAACTGGACTGAAATTTATCATGCTGAGGCCGGTTTACTTAATAATGAGGCAACAGATAACCCCAATGCAATAGATTTCGACATCTCTGCAGTTGCAGGAAATCAAGCTACTGTTTATATACGTTTTGAATATACCGGTAACTGGGAATTCTATTGGATGATCGATGATCTTACTCTTTCTGAGCCTCCGAGTGTTAATGCTTCAATCGTAAATATTCCCTTTGAATTTACAGGTTGTTCGTTAAGCGCAACGTATCCTGTTACAGTTGAAATTAAAAACCTGGGTTCAACTCCTATGACAAATTTCGATATAACTTATATAGCTGATGGCGGGATTCCGGTTACTGAGATTTTCTCAGGTACGATCAACTTTTACGAATCTGCTCTTTATACCTTTACTTCAAATGCAGATTTTTCTACTGCAGGTTACCATCAGATTGATGCATATATAGGGATTGCAGGTGATGCTGATCTTACGAACGATACACTATCCAATGCTTCAATTTCTTATAATAGTATAGATCTTACTTCAGGTCCTTATACAATGGGTTTTGAAAGTTCTGAAGACTTTACTGCTTACACAATTGCATATCCGGATGGTAATTCAGGAACTTTCGACATCTCTCCCTTTTACACGCATTCAGGTTCTGCTTGTCTTCGTAAAGTAGAAACAATTGTTCCTGACGATAAATGGGTATTTACTCAGTGTGTTGACATTCTTAGCGGTGGAACTCATACTCTGACTTATTACTACAAGAACTTTGATCTTACGGATATGTGCAGGCTTGAAACATACATCGGCGCTTCTAATTCTGTTGCTGACATGACAACATTAATCGTTCAGGATCCTCTTCCGGTTGATACTGGTTATCAGCAATCTTCCAGTGTGATTTCTGTTCCTCCCGGAACTTATACAATCGGTTTTCACTTCTATAGTACTGCCGGAACAAGTTCATTATTTATAGATGATATCAGTATTGACTTCAACAATAGAATCAACGAAAATATCGCTGCTCCTTTGATAAGTGTTTATCCCAATCCAACCAATGGTAAAGTGAACATTCAGAATAAGAATACGGATTACAAGAACTTCACAGTTTCTGTAATCAATTCGATAGGATCAGTTGTTATTGTTAAAAATTTCGAATCACTAAGTGATGAAACTATCGACCTCTCCGGCCATCCTGCAGGAATCTATTTAGTGAAAGTTCAATCAGCTTCAACTACTGTAAGTGAATCAATTGTATTGATTGAATAATTAAACACAAGTCCACTAAAATTTGTCACAAGTGCACTAATGAAAAAAGCATTACTTGTGTCCCGGTAACTAGCGCATTGGCGTCAACTTAATCCACAAAAAAAGGCCACCTGATTCAGGTGGCCTTTTTAAAATCTTACTATAAAATTATTTTGTGAGATTCACGATTTGAGTGTTAACACCTTTATCGTTGATCACTTTAACAACATACTGTCCTGCTGCTTGATTGCTTAGATCAATCATTTCAGCAGATAGTTGACCGAATTTCTTAGCGAAAACTGTCTGTCCAAGTGCATTGATAACTTCAACACTGAAAGTAGCTGAATTAACAGTGCTATTTAAATAGATCAATCCTGTTGATGGATTTGGATAAATAACTGTTTTGCCTGCAAGAATGTTATTGATACCAACACCTGATGCTCCTGTAATGTTAATGTCATCAATTCTCAATCCAACAAGTGAATCACTATTGTAAGCATGGAAACCGAAATAGTATGTACCTGAAGTTGGAACTGTGATCTGAGCTGTTCCCGGTAAATATGCTAGATTAGAAACCAGAACCGCAGGAGATATAACCTGAGAAATCGCTGAGCTATTCTGAGCCGTTGCTAATACTACACGCATGTTAGTCGGAGTAGATGTACTTGTAGCACGGTAGAAATATGTCAGATCGTAAACCATTGTATCGATCAATTCGAAACAAGTTGTGAAAAGATAATCATCTGCAACAGGAGCAGAAATTCTTGCACAAAGGTCGCCTGCATGTGGTAAAACATTTGAAAGATCCCATGAGATAGAATCATTGTTGAAATCTTCAATAAAGAAACCTGACAGGTCATCAGACAATTCAAATCCATTTGAATATCCAGGAGTTCCAGGAACGCTGTGTGGACCTGTAAAGAATGCTCCATTGATAGTGTCATTAGATTGTGTTGTATCACCTAATACAGTAATGAAAGCCTGAATCGTGTGAGCTCCCGGAGCTGAAAAATCAGCTGTTGCTGAGAACAAATACGATAGAGTTGCTCCCGGTAGAATTGTTGTTGTAACTGTTTCTAATTGCGGAGCGCCGTTATCAGCGATAAACGAAATGTCGAATTGAGTAATGTCTGTTCCACCATTGTTATAGATAGAAATTTCGATCGGTTCTGTAGTTGATAATAGTGAACAACTGTTTGAAGGAGAAGTAATGCTCGTTAAGAAAGCATCTGTTCCTTCTTGCTCATAAAGTGTAATGTCATCAACCATCCAGTAGTAATCATAATCACCGGTAAAGTTGAATTTAATGTAAACAGTTACCTGGTTAGCCGCAAGTGCAGTGATATCGATATCAATTGCTGTCGGATTTGGAGTAACATCATTTTGTGCCATTCCTGCTGCTGCATCAAATACCTGAGTCCAGGTTGAACCATCTGTACTTACTGATACAGTTGCTGTTTCAGCGTAATGCGCGAATAATTCATTGAAGAATAAATGTACGTTGCTGTGAGCTGAACAATCAATTGCATCTGTGATCAGATCCGCATCTTCACCACCAACACTGCCATTAGAAGCATCACTATCATAAATCATGTAGCCATTTGCTGCTGATGTATTTGTGTGGCTTAATGAATCAAATCCCGGATAACTTCCTTGATTTGCAATTCCGGTTGTTGTGTAACTCCAGTTTACGCCATTACCGGCATTATCAAGAGCTTGCCATCCTGAAGGAAGTCCTGAAGCGAAATCTTCATAGAAGAAAGGTGTTATCGCTTGTGTTTGATTTTGATTTGCTACTTTTTGAACAGCTTTCGTCGTTTTATTCACATGTCTTTTGCCATTGTTTGTGGTAGCAAATACTGAGAACGAACAAAGTATCAATGAAAGTAAAGCAATACGAGTATAGTTTTTCATGCTTCTTATTTGTTTGTTTATTTGGTTTTAGGGACTCAAATGTATGATTAAATCTATATTTCTCAAAGATTCATATGGTTAAAAAAAAAGAGGCTTATATAGCCTCTTCTAAGTATGATTCAATTGGTGGACAAGCGCACACCAGATTACGGTCGCCGTAGGCATTATCAGCTCTGCCAACTGTTGGCCAGAATTTGTGATGACCCACGTAAGGCAATGGAAAAGCTGCTTTTTTGCGTGAATAAGCGTGGTTCCAGGCGTCTGAACAGATCACATGCATCGTATGCGGTGCATTTTTCAATACATTGTCTTTCTTATCTGATATGCCTTTTTCTATCTCTTCAATTTCTGTTCGGATCTGAATCATGGCCTCACAAAAACGATCCAACTCACTTTTTGGTTCACTTTCGGTTGGTTCTATCATGATCGTTCCGGGAACAGGGAAGGACATAGTAGGAGCATGGAAGCCGTAATCCATCAGCCTTTTGGCGATATCTTCCACTTCAATTCCTGCAGATAATTTGAATGGTCTGCAGTCAATGATCATTTCATGTGCAATCCGATTCGCTGAACCTACATATAGAACAGGGTAGTAGGGTTCTAATTTTGCTTTAATATAATTCGCATTCAGAATGGCATATTTTGTTGCATCTGTAACACCTTTTCCGCCCAGCATTTTAATGTAAGCGTAGGAGATCAACAATATACTCGCACTTCCCCATGGTGCTGCAGAAACAGCATGCGTACTTCCACCCATTTTAACTAATGGATGCGAAGGAAGGAAAGGGATCAAATGTTTCGCAACTCCGATCGGGCCCATTCCCGGACCGCCGCCGCCGTGTGGAATAGCAAATGTCTTATGTAAATTCAAATGACAAACATCGGCACCAATTGTCGCCGGATTAGTCAATCCAACCTGTGCATTCATATTTGCACCATCCATGTAAACCTGTCCGCCATTATCATGAATGATCTTTGTGATCTCTTTAATGCCTTCTTCAAATACTCCATGAGTCGATGGATAGGTAACCATCAGACAAGATAGATTTGCTTTATTTGCTTCAGCTTTTTGTCTGAGATCAAGCAAGTCTATATTTCCATGATCATCCGTTTTTACAACGATCACTTTCATTCCTGCCATGACTGCACTCGCAGGATTTGTTCCGTGAGCCGATTGAGGGATCAATGAAATGTTCCGGTGATGATCGCCACGACTCTGATGATACGCTCTGATCACCATCAATCCTGCATATTCTCCCTGTGCTCCTGAATTTGGCTGCAAAGACATTGCAGCAAATCCTGTGATCTCGCAAAGATAATTTTCAAGTGTAGTTATGATTTCTTTATAACCGGCAGTCTGATCTTCCGGTGCAAAGGGATGAATGGAATTCCATTCCGGCCAGCTGACAGGAATCATTTCACTCGTTGCATTTAATTTCATTGTGCAACTTCCAAGTGCAATCATCGAATGATTCAATGAAAGATCTTTATTCTCCAATGAAGTTATATAACGTAACATTTCTGTTTCAGAATGATGCGTATTAAAAACCGGATGTGTCAGATAAGAACTTGCTCGTTGAAGTGAAGCCGGAATATGAGATGATGAATTGCTTACAAGTTTTTCATTACTATTCTTTGATTTTGTCAGTACTGAAAAAATTGTGTTCAATTCTTCATCGCCTGTAGTTTCATCAATGCTGATTGAAAAAGTAGTGTTGTCAATGTATCTGAAATTGATCTTCGCAGCAATTGCATTTGTTCTTACTTTCTCAAGGTCTGATCCGGCATTCAAAACAATTGTATCGAAAAAAGTTTTGTGTGATAAAGTATAGCCGGCTTTCATAGCACTCTCTGCTAATCTGCTTGCATTGGAATGAATACTTTCTGCAATTGATTTCAATCCTTGCGGGCCATGATATACAGCATACATACTGGCCATTACAGCTAACAATACCTGGGCTGTACAGATATTTGATGTTGCTTTATCACGACGAATATGTTGTTCGCGGGTTTGTAAAGCCATTCTCAAAGCACGATTTCCCTGTGCATCGATAGAAACACCAATGATCCTTCCTGGCATTTCTCTTTTATACGAATCCTTGGCTGCAAAAAATGCCGCATGTGGGCCGCCAAATCCAAGTGGAACTCCGAATCTTTGTGAATTTCCAAATACAACATCAGCTCCCCATTCACCCGGAGGTGTTAATAATGTTAAAGCCATCAGATCAGAAGCCACTGCAATCTGGATTCCATATGATTTTGCCTTAGCTGTCCATTCTTTGTAATCAGTAATGTTTCCTTCTGCATCCGGATATTGAATGATTGCACCAAAGAATCCACTATCTGAATTTATTGTATCACTTTTAGCAATGACCAGCTCAATTCCCAATGGAGCAGAGCGGGTCTTGAGTACATCAATTGTCTGCGGAAAACAATTCGCTGATACAAACAGTTTGTTTGCTCCGCTTTGAACCTGTTCTTTTGTTCGTCCTGCATAAAACATGTGCATGGCCTCAGCAGCTGCAGTTGCTTCATCAAGTAGTGATGCATTTGTAATTTCCATTCCGGTAAGGTCAAGAACCATTGTCTGATAATTCAACAATGCTTCTAACCGGCCCTGAGAGATCTCTGCCTGATAAGGTGTATAGGCAGTATACCATCCCGGATTTTCAAAAACGTTTCTTAAAACAACTCCCGGAGTGATAGTATTATAATAACCCAAACCAATGTGTGAGCCAAACACTTGATTTTTAGAAGCTACATTTCTCAATTCTTTTAAAAAACGGTATTCTTCCTGTCCTTCCGGCAGATTTAAATTGTTTTTCAGGCGAATACTTTGTGGAACAGTCTGCGAAATCAGTTCATCAAGATTGTTCACACCGATGTCTTTCAACATCTGAATTGTATCATCACCATTGGGACCGATATGACGATTAGAAAACTCTGAATTTGACATAGTTTGGGGTAATTATGTTTGAGGCGCAAAGGTACGATGATTTAACATAAAAAAAACGACGAATGTTTGCTGTTGAAAAAAAAACCGAAGGCCTTGCCAATTCATCAATCTTGTTGAGCAGATTTGTTACTTGTCATTCAGATGCAATAACTTGAGTCTTCACCTACTTCCTTTGCCAAAAAATCGAAAGTAATTAAGACTTTTATTGTATTTTTGAAACTAATAAAAATGCTAATGTTCAGATTCAGTATAGTTTTCTTTCTCCTTATTTCAACATTTTGTAACGCTCAGGATACTCTGGTATTGATCACGGGAAAGATCATTCCTGTGAAATCTGTCGACTTAAGCGATTATACTATTACCTATAGAACCATAGACGGTACTAAATTAAAAACGATAGATCCTGCCCGGGTCTTCTCCATTAAATATGCAAATGGTGCTGAGAGAGTAATTTTCCAAACAGACTCTCTTGACCCGATTGATTTTAGTGAAGATGAAATGCGCCGGTTTATCAAAGGAGAACAAGATGCACGCGAATTTTACAGAAACAATACTGTGCGTTATACCAGTTTATTGGTCGGAGGAGTTTCTTCTCTTGGTGCAATCTATGGCTTACCGGGTCCATTGTTATATGCAACTGTGATTGGTGGATATTCGCCAAATCTGAAAAAGCGACTAAGCTTTGATCTAAGCGGAAATGCTCTTGAAAAAGCAGGATTATCTTCAGGAAAATTCTTAATAGTTCTACGGGAAATGTTCAGAATCCTGTTTTTGAAAAAAATTCAGAACTCAAAATTGAAAGAAAGAAATTTATTTTCGCTGAAAATACTACACTCGATTCTGCAGTATCAATGATAAATTCTGATTTCAAAAAACATCGTGTTCATGCCATAAATCAGAATAATCAACTGAAGCTTTTCCGTTCAAGTGATGACAGAAACCTTGATGATGAAATTTATCGTGAAGGATTTGAAAAACGTTCGAGAGATTACAAGATCCGTAACGCCCTCATCGGGGGATTGATCGGATATGTTGTTGGCGGAATTACACTGACGGTGATATTCAATAATTGAGTTTACACAGGTGAAAGAAATATTTAAACGATTTCTTCAGATACTGGTTTTCCGGAATTATTTTATTGCTATTTGTGCATCTGCAATGATATTTGCAACGGATGTTCTGAATAATAGTCCGGTCCGATTTACACACTACAATATTTTCATAACATGTACTACTTTTTTGTTGTACAATTTCCACACTTACTCATTCAAACTTGACTATTCTAATTTTGGAAATCTCTATCATTCATATCTGAAATTGAAGATTTCTATTTCGGAACAAATTTTATTTACCCTTATAACAATCATTGCTATTGTCAATGTTTTCTTTCTTTCTGAGAAAGTCGTTCTATGGCTATTTCCTTTTGGAGTACTGTCACTTTTATTTTCAATTCCGTTGTGGGGAATCAAAAGAAAATTCAGGATAAGAGAATCTCTTTTTGTTAAAATGCCTTTGCTTGCAGCGGTCTGGTCGGTAACTACTGTCATTATTCCGCTGGTTGACCAGAATATTGACCCTGCATCTCCGTTTGTAATTCAACAAACGGTCTGTCGTTTTATTTTTGTCTTTATCTTATATATTCCCTTTGAAATAAGAGATATGGAAATTGATAAAAGTGAAAATATTAAAACAATTCCATCCGTTTTTGGTGTTGGAAAAACAAAAATATCAGGAGCACTTCTGGTCGCTCTCGAAATTATAATTCACCATTTAATGCCTGTCAGTACTCTTGCCATCTATGCCTTAGATCTGTCTTCGCTTATTGCTCTTGCATATATTTTTGTCAGAGTGCAGGACAGAGAAAGTTATTTCTACAAATTATTTGTAGACGGTACTATGATATTACGCTTTATTTTTCTTTATTTTGCTTATTCAATGATATGAAAAATTATAGCCACGAAACATTTGAGCATTTGGTTCTTCTCGTCAGAAAGGATGACGATATGGATCGTGAATGGTTGTTAAATAATGACCATCGGGAATTAGTAGAATTCTGGGATGCAATTGATGGAATGGAAAATTCTTTTAAATGGTTGTTGAAAAATGATTTCAGACAACTTGCTGCAACAGTAGATGCATATAATGGAAATGATAAAGCAAAACTTTTCCTGATAAAAAGTGGTAACAGAGAACTTGCTGCTTTTATATCTGCATGCGATGGCAATCAATCTGCAATCGCATATCTTTCAAAGACTGATCATAAAGGCTGGCTTCTACTTGCAAAAGAAATTTTTGACAAAGAAGCAAAGAAGGAAAAGAAAGGAATCTGGAGTACTCTGTTCAATTTAGGAAACCCGTTCCGTTGATGTTGTAAAGATCTTTGTAAGTGAATTACAGATCTTTTTTGCTGCAGCATCTAAAATCTCTTCGCTATGTGCGGAGGAAACGAATCCGACTTCATAGCCTGATGGCCCCAGATAAACTCCGCTTTCAAGAAGGTCACTGTGCATTTCACGGAAAAATTTCATGCTCTCACTTTCAATATCTGTGGAAGTCCGTACAAATTCTTTGTCTGTAAATGCAAACCAGAAAATTGAACCAATCCTGAAGATCTTAAACAAGTAATTATTTTTACTTGCAAAATCATTGATAGATTGAACAAATTTTTCTGTTTTTGAATTCAGGTTTTTGTAGAAATCCGGTTGAAGACAGATTTTCAACTGAGCTATACCAGCATTCATTGCAACAGGATTTCCTGAAAGTGTTCCTGCCTGATATACATTCCCATCGGGAGAAATATGTGACATGATTTCTTTACTTGCACCATAAGCACCAACAGGCATACCGCCGCCAATGATTTTTCCATAGGTGATAATGTCAGGCTGAATTCCATAATAACCCGCAGCACCTTCAAAACCAACTCTGAATCCGGAGATCACTTCGTCAAAGATCAGAAGAATATCATTTTTCTTTGTAATGTCTCTGAGGAATTGAAGATATTCTTTGTCCTGTAAGATCAATCCATTGTTAGCAGGTATTGGTTCAATAATAATAGCTGCTATATCTTCTTTGTAATCTGAAATTGCAATCTCCACTGCTCTGCGATCGTTCAAAGGCAAAACCATAGTGTCTTTAGAAACAGCTTCCGTTACTCCGGCCGAAGATGAAATTCCAAAAGTAGAAAGTCCGCTGCCGGCATTCACCAAAAGTGAATCAACATGGCCATGATAACAGCCATCAAATTTTATTATCACCGATTTACCTGTTACACCACGCGCTAATCTTAATGCAGACATTACAGCTTCTGTTCCTGACGATACGAAACGAATCTTTTCAATGAACCGGTTATTAGAAAGGATCAATTCCGCAAGTTCATTTTCTTTTCTGGTCGGAGCGCCGAATGTTGTTCCTGAACTTACTGCATCAATTATTGCCTCTCGTACAGCGGAGTTGTTATGACCGTTGATCAACGGGCCCCATGATCCGCAAAAATCAATGAACTTATTACCATCAGCATCCCAGATATGACATCCATCACCCTTTTCAATAAACAGAGGTGTGCCGCCAACAGATCTAAATGCTCTGACAGGTGAATTTACTCCGCCGGGAAAATATTGTTTAGCCTTTTCGAAGAGGGATTCTGATTTTTCGCGTTTCATAAGTTCATCTGTTTTATGGCACGAATTTAATCAGAAATCTGAACTTTTTATAGCATATTTGCACCCATGTTTGAATTTAAAAACACCGCTGAATTTGCAGCATCAATGGATAAAAATGACCCATTGATTTCTTTTGCTGATGAATTCTATTTTCCAATCATGGATGGAAAGAAAGTTATCTATCTGACGGGGAATTCACTAGGCTTACAACCTAAATCTACGCAGGATTATGTGCTATCAGAATTGGAAGACTGGGCAACATTCGGAGTTGAAGGACATTTCCATGGAAGAAATCCATGGTATTCTTATCAGGAAATTCTGACAGATCAGTTGGCTACCTTATTAGGTGCATTGCCCGTTGAAGTTGTTGCCATGAATTCACTGACAACGAATTTGCATTTGCTGATGGTCTCTTTTTACCGGCCAACTGCTTCACGTAATAAGATCATTTGTGAATATGATGCTTTTCCTTCCGACTTATATGCTGTTCAGTCGCAAGCCGCGTACCATGGATTTGATCCTGACAAAACAGTTGTCATGCTTAAAGCTCGTGAAGGCGAATATTTATTGCGAACAGAAGATATTATTTCTGCTATTGAAAAAGAAGGTGCATCACTTGCAACTGTGATGTTGGGCGCCGTTAATTATTATACCGGACAATTTCTGGATCTTAAACGGATTGCCGATGCTGCACACAAAGTTGGTGCGACTGTCGGTTTTAATCTTGCACATGCTACCGGAAATGTAATGCTGAAACTTCACGATTGGGATGTTGACTATGCATGTTTCTGCAGCTACAAGTATCTTAATGCCGGACCCGGAGGTGTATCAGGTATTTTTATTCACGAGAAATTTGCTGATGATAAAACTATTCCCCGGTTTGCAGGCTGGTGGGGAAATGATCCTGAAACGCGCTTCACCATTCCAAGAACATTTGTTCCTGCACGCGGTGCAAGAAGCTGGCAATTATCAAATGCACCCGTACTTCCTATGGCTGCCCTCAAAGCCTCACTCGACATTTTCGAAGATGCCGGCTTCGATGAATTAAGAAAGAAGAGTGTTCAACTTACATCTTATCTTCAATTTGTTCTGGAAGAAGTAAACAAAAATTACAAATCGGCTTCCGGTAAGGATGCATTGAAAATAATTACTCCATCTTCTCCGGAAGAAAGAGGTTGCCAGATCTCAATTATTATTAATGAAAATGGAAAAGAAGTTCACAGGAAATTAACAGATAATGGAGTGATCGTCGACTGGCGTGAGCCGGATGTGATCAGAGCGGCACCTGTTCCTCTTTACAATTCTTTCAGTGATGTGTTTGAGTTTGGAAAACAACTTGCCGATGCATTGCAATAATTTCGCACACTTATATTTTAATCAATGAGTACAGAAAATAAAAATATTACAATTCTTGGAGCAGGTTTAGTTGGCTCTCTCCTTTCAATTTACTTGTCTCGCCGTGGATATAACGTTTCTATCTATGAAAGAAGAGTTGATATGCGCAAAGCAACTATTGTGGCGGGAAGATCGATCAATCTTGCCTTATCAGACAGAGGCTGGCGTGGGTTAAAAGGTGTAGGAATTGAAGAAGCAATCCGTAAGGTTGCTATTCCAATGGATCGCCGTATCATGCATAATGTGAAAGGCGAATTGACATCACAACAATACGGTGAAAGCGGACAATCTATCTATGCAACATCAAGAGGTGTTTTGAATTGTGTGATGATGGATGAAGCTGAAAAAAGCGGCGTGAAGATCCATTTCAATCATCGGTGTACAGGTATAGATATTGAAAATAATATTTCAAAGTTCGATTATAATGGAGTTGAAGTTGAAGTAAAAAGTCGACTGATATTCAGTGCTGACGGAGCCTTTTCTGCAGGTCGTTTGCAAATGCAGTTAAGCACCGATCGTTTTGAATATTCTCAGAATTATCTTAAGCACGGCTATAAAGAATTACTGATTCCCGCAGGTGATGGAGAGAAATTTCTCATGGAAAAAAATGCTTTGCACATCTGGCCTCGCGGAGGTTATATGTTGATTGCCTTGCCAAATCTGGATGGAAGTTTTACATGTACATTGTTCTTCCCATTTGAAGGAACGGATTCCTTTGCTTCAATAAAAAGTGAAAGTGACTGTGAAGAATTCTTCAACCGGGTCTTTCCTGATGCCATTAAATTAATGCCTGATGTTGCTAAACAATTTTTTCATAATCCTACCGGTTCACTTGTTACAGTAAAATGTTTTCCCTGGACTGTGAAAGATAAACTTTGTCTGATCGGTGATGCAGCTCATGCTATCGTTCCGTTTTATGGACAAGGGATGAATTGTGGCTTTGAGGATTGTACTGTGCTTGATCAACTGATGGAAAAGCATGGTGATAACTGGGAAAAAATATTGAATGAATTTCAGGAATCAAGAAAACCTAATTCAGATGCAATAGCAGAATTGGCGGTAATGAACTTTGTTGAAATGAGAGATCTTGTAGGAAGCAAAGAATTTTTGCTTCGCAAGAAAATAGAAGCAAGGATCCATGATAAATTTCCGGATAAATGGCTGCCACTTTATTCGCAGGTAACATTCAGTGACATACCATATTCTGTTGCTCTTGCAAATGGAAAAAAGCAGGATGAGATTATGCGTAAGGTGATGAATCTTTCAGGTATTGAAGAAAAATGGGATAGTTCAGAAGTTGAGACAATGATCCTTGGAGCTATAAATTCATAACCAGAAAATTTATTTGTGAATATTTCAGCTCAACAACCTACAGCTACACAGGCATGGAAAGGTGCAATGAACAATCGGCAGTTCAGATGGCAGTTCATTATTACATTGCTTGTGCTTTCTACGTTTACTTTTATTTTTAAACACTTCTTCGACTACATCGAAAGTCGTACAGGCACCCAGCTGGGAGATTTTTTACTTGACAATATTCCTGCTTACAATGTTTCCTGGGGTGTATTCTTTATTCTCTATTCTGCAATTGTTATAGGTATGTACACGCATCGTGCACATCCCAAAACAGTCCTGATAATTTTACAAACCTATATAATTGTCACATTCGTTAGAATGGTGACGATCACATTGCTCCCATTGGAACCTCCTGTTGGATATTTACCATTAAGAGAACCGGTAGTACAGTTTTTTACAAACGGCGGTAAAATAATATCCAAAGATCTTTTCTTTTCCGGACACGTTTCTACTGTGCTTTCTGTTTACCTGGGCACACATTTACCAAAAACAAAATCAGTTCTCTTTGTTTGTGTTGTTGCAATGTGTGTATTGTTATTGGTGCAACACGTTCATTATACAGTTGATGTTATAGCGGCACTTCCGGCGACGTGGTTGGTTTATAAATTTTGCAAGAAGTTCCTTGTCGGAAGCATAAAATAACGAATAATTTATTTCACTTTATTTCACTTCATTCCACTTCATTCCACTTCATTCCACTTCATTCTACTTCATTCTACTTCTTTCCATTTCATTCTACTTCATTCCCCTTCATTCCCTTCATTTTTCACTATTCGCTAACAAAAGGATTCCCTCTTTTCTCCCTGCCAATCGTCGTTGTAGGTCCATGGCCGGAAAAAACAATTACATTGTCGGGGAGTGTATATAATTTTGTCCGGATACTTTTCTCAAGTATTTCAAAATTACCTCCGGGTAGATCTGTTCGCCCTATACTTCCATTAAAAAGGACATCTCCAGCTAGTAATTGTCCGGATGAGCGGTGAAAATAAGATAGACTTCCTGGACTATGACCAGGAGTAAACAAGACTTCCAGTTCTATGCTTCCGAATTTGAATACGTCGCCATCTTCTAAAAATTCTGTAGGGTCTGGTGAAGGCTCTACCTGCACGCCCCACATTTGTCCATAAACACCGGCTGATTTCAGCAATTCAATTTCAATTGCATTCATTACTATTGGTAAATTATATTTTCCTGCTAAAAAATTGATACCCAAAACGTGGTCAATATGCGCATGTGTAAGTAAGATCTTTACCGGTTTCAGTTTGTTAGATTCAATAAAGTTGGCTAATTCTGATTTTTCTTCCGGAGTATAACAACCGGGATCTACGATCACGCATTGGTTTGTTTCGTCGCTCAGGACATATGTATTTTCCTGAAAAGGATTGAAAGTAAAGCTGTTTATTTTAAGCATTGTTAAAGTTGTCTTTTTTGGTCATGGAAGTGCAAAGAAACGGTTTTCCGGGGACTATTTATTGGGCAAATTTAGCTACATTCGCAGTATGTGAACATGTAGTCGGAGATTGTATCAGGAGTTTTCTTTCCGTACCTTCCTGTTCTGAATTGAAAACCATTTCTTCTCCCAGGGAATCGATTTTTATGAAAAAACAATTTTGCATTCTTATTATACTTTTTATTCTTACAAGCATTTTGCCTGAAAGGATTGTTGCACAGTTTTACAATGGATATTCTATGCAATTCGGAAAGAATCGTGTTCAATATGAAGAACGCTTCTGGTCATTCATGCGTTTTAAAAATTATGATACGTATTACTATCTCGGTGGATTGGAACTTGCTACTTTTACCGGAAGAACTGCACAGAAGGATCTTGAAGAAATCGAAAAACTGTTTGATTACAAACTCGATGGAAGAATTCAGTTTGTAATTTATAATAAACTTGGCGATGCTAAGCAATCGAACATTGGATTAGAAACGGAAGAAATTGGTTCTAACAATACCGGAGGAATTACACGTATTGTTGGCAATAAGGTTTTTTTATATTTTACAGGTGATCACATTGCATTCCATAAACAGATCCGTGGTGGAATTGCGCGGGTACTTATCGATCAGATAATGTATGGTGGTGATATAAAAGACAGGTTGCAGAATTCTGCTTTACTCTCTTTGCCTGACTGGTATATCAACGGTCTGGTATCTTATGTCTCTTCGCCGTGGAATACAGAAATTGATAATCGTGTTCGTGATGGAGTTAATTCAAAAAAATATTTGAAGTTCAATCACCTTACAGGTATCGATGCTGTTTATGCCGGACATTCTATCTGGAAATTTATCATCGATACATACAGTGAATCATCGGTTGCAAATCTGCTTTATATGACCCGCGTAAACCGGAACATTGAAAGCGGACTGATGTATGTGCTCGGTCAGAATATAAAGGAGTTGTCTTTCAACTGGCGCGAATCAATGAAGTCAAGATATCTTAATTCTGATTCTAAGCGTGATTCAATCGAAAGTAAAAACATCCTGAAGCGTTCAAAACCGGAAACACTTTATTCGCAATTGAAAACGAGTGCTGACGGACGTTACAGTATTTATGTTGCAAATAATCTTGGAAAGTATAAGGTCTATCTCTACGATCACGAAAAGAAAAGCCGTAAACGGATTCAGAAAAGTGGTTACCGAAGCTATGCACACGAAACTGATATTTCGTTTCCTGTGCTCGCATGGCATCCAACCGGACAACTATTTGCAATCATTCGTGAAAGAAAAGGTAAGTTGGTAATGGGCACTTATACCTTGTCAAATAAAGAGTATGTCGAAAGCCCATTATTTAATTTTGAAAAAGTACTGAATTTCAGTTATGCTGACGATGGTCAGTCGATTGTAATGTCTGCAATACAGAAAGGACAAAGCGATATCTTCGTTTATAATCTTCGCACACGCGTAGCTGAACAGATCACCAAAGATTTCTTCGATGATCTTGATCCGCATTTCATAGATAAGTCTCGTGCAATTGTATTTTCTTCTAACCGTGTAAATGATACTCTTGGAGTAGATAAGAGTACACTTATGCCGGAGAATTCGAATTATGACATTTTCTATTACGATTACAGAGGCCAGTCGGCAATTCTTCGCAGGATTACAAGCACAATGCATTCAAATGAATTGCAGCCAATGCAGTTTGATTCATCTGCAATAAGTTATCTGAGTGATGAAAACGGAATAGTGAACAGGTACATTGCGCATCTTGACAGTGCTTTGAGTTATGTTGATACAACTGAGCATTACCGGATGATAGTTGATAATGCACCTTTGACTAACTATGCTAGAAATATCATTTCATATAACGTCAACCATAATTATGATCGCGTAAGTGAAATTGTTTTTAGAAATGGAAAATATCAATTGTATGTTGGCCAGCCAAAAACAAATCTTCATACCGACAATCCACTTCCTAAAACATTGTTCAAGAATGAACAGGAACGTGCTCTGAATGCACCGCCGCCTGCTCCGACTAAACCTAATGTTACGACAATTGAAATAACAGATAATAATGGAAACACCACTGTTATCCCTGCAGATTCAAATGTTGTAAATATTGATAATTATGTTTTCCAGTCTGATTTTCCAAAATCGAAAAAGAAGGACAAGAAAAAAGATTCACCACCTCAATCATCATTTATTGTCCCGCAGGATTCAGTGGTTATAAAAATTGAAGAAGCAAAGAAGGACTCACTAGGTTTTCAGTTGCCAAAACAAAGAAATTATGAAACAGCATTTTCATCTACATACTTTGTAAGTCAGCTTGATAATTCATTGCTTAATCAAAGTTATCAGATCTTTAATGGTGGAAGTGCAATCTATTATAATCCGGGACTGAATGGTTTCTTTAAACTTGGAATAAGTGATCTTCTTGAAGATTACCGGATCACAGGCGGATTCAAACTTGCTGCTGATCTCAATAGCAATGAATATTTTCTGAGCTATGAGTATCTGAAGAAAAGAATGGACAGACAACTTACATTCTACAGACAGGCAACATTACTTCCTGAATATGGTGCAAAGCAATTCTCGCATGAGTTAAGATATGCAAGCAAATATCCTTTTAGTGATGTGTCGTCTCTCCGTGGTTCTATCGCATACAGAAATGATAAGATCGTAACTCTTTCATTGAATCAACCATCTTTAGAATCGCCGGATGTTCTTTTGCATTGGGCAACAGCTCGCCTGGAATATGTTTTGGATAATACCATTAACATGGGATTGAACCTTTATAATGGTACACGCTTCAAGATCTTTGGTGAGTATTATAAACAGGTTGACAGAAAAGAATCAGGAATGGTCATCGTAGGTGCAGACTTCAGACATTATCTGAAAATTCACCGTGAATTGATCTGGGCAAATCGTATAGCAACAAGTACATCTTTCGGAAAGGAAAAACTGATCTATTATCTGGGCGGTACAGATAACTGGATCTCACCGGGATTCAATTATGAAACTCAGATAGACTATTCACAAAATTATTATTTCCAGGCTCTGGCTTCCAACTTAAGAGGCTTTGACCAGAATATCAGAAACGGAAATACATTTGCATTGATCAACAGTGAAATCCGTTGGCCCGTTTTTAAATATTTGCTCAATCGACCAATTAAATCTGACTTCGTAAGAAACTTTCAGATCATCGGTTTTGGCGATATCGGAACTGCATGGAATGGGCTTTCACCATATGATTCAACCAATGTCTTTAATCGTACTGTAATTTCTAATACTCCATTTGTTGTAACAGTTGTTAAGCAGAATGAACCTATCGTTGGCGGATATGGATTTGGATTACGGACAAGACTTCTAGGCTACTTTATACGTGCCGACTGGGCCTGGGGAATTGAAAACAGAGATCTGCAGCCGTATAAATTTTATTTTTCGTTTGGGCTGGATTTTTAATTATTATTAAAACGCACCCGAACGGAAAAATAAAAAAAGATATTCCTTCTATTCAATTATAAGCTTCTTTACATAATTATTTTTTTCGTCGCTTATTTTTATATAATAAAGTCCCGGGTGAAATTGGCAGTTCAGATTTTCATGGCTATTTATACTTTTCGATTGTGAAATACTTTGGCCTACGGAATTTAAAATTTCAATATTGATCTTTGAACCCAACTGAAAACCATTAATTGAAAATGTGCCATTGGAAGGATTAGGATAGATTTGTATCTCTGATTCGTCTTTGGTGATTTCCGGATCATTTGTTGAAATACAATAATTAGTTTGTCTGAAAGGTGTGTCAAACAATCTGAGTGTATCATAAAAATACGGACTTTCCATAAAGTCCATTACGTGGATCGGATGATTGTATGGAGAAGTTTCTATTGTATCTGAAATAAAAGCAGGACTTGAACCTGCTGAGTCACAAATAGAAAAACCTGCGGAATCAGTTTTAATAAGTGATAAAAATTTTGTGTTTGTATTTAAAGTATCAGTATTGCCTGTCAACAAAATCCTCCATCGTTTGTTCTAATCAATAAATTGGAATTATGCCCGGTAAATGGTGAAGGATATTTTCGCATCCATTGAAATGTTCCGGCAGTATCAAATTTCATTAAAAAAGGCTGAGATAAAGGAGAATTCCATTGTGATCCGGAAAAGACAAAATTGCTATCAGATGTGACAACACAATCTGAAATCAACATTGAAAATACATCGAATTGTTTGCTCCATTTAATATTTGCATTTGAATCCAGAAGAACAAATCGATCAAATGTTAAAACCAAAAATCCATTGTCAGGAGCTTTAATTACTTTTGAATTATAGGAACAGAATTGTTCGAAAGATTTTGTCCAGATCGTATCGCCGGAACTATTAAGACGGATCAATAAATTAAAAAAAGAAACAGGTACTGAATTTGGAATCCAACAGTCAGCTATTCCAAAATATCCGCCGTCATTTGTCTGGATGATGTCATTCAAAACTAACTGACTATTTGTTGAATCGATAAATTTTATCCATTCAAAATTGCCTAAGGAGTCTGATTTAAGAATCATTGATGAACTCCCTAAATCCTGATTTTCAGCGATCGACATAGTGCCCCCATCCATTGTCGGATGAATAATGTCTACGATTAGAGATTCAGGGATGGTAGTCGTATTTAAAACTATTCCATTCTTGTCGATTACAGAAAAATCAGATCTTACAGTATAACCGGGCCAGATTGTAATTGAATCGTGATTACTGTAACAAGCATAATTCTCAGCACCAATTCTTGTTCCGCAACTTATTTCGGCTTCTTTTATCCACATCACATTACCGGATGAATCCAGATTAATAATGCCTGAAGTAGAAGTAATGATTGTTCTGTCATTCGTTTTACAGAGGGATTTAAATGTAATATAGTTTTGTCCACAATCGATGGCCGTTTCAAACTGTTGTGCATGAGAAAAAAGGGAAATAAATAAAAATAGAATCGGAAGTATGTTTTTCATATGATTTGATTTAAGCGATCACAATTTATTGAAATTAAGCTAAAAAAATGAAAATGCAAATTAATTGCAGAAAATGTTACTGGTCCTTTTTGACCGAAGTAATCGGAATGCTTCCTGTGGGCCAATTTCCTAAATTATAAAATTTTTCGATTCGTTTACTGCTTTTCTTACCTTAGGCCCATGCTTAAAGATAAAATAAAGTCCCTCGCATCCAAATTCCACCCCGACATCGTCGCTTGTCGTCGTCATCTGCATATGAATCCGGAGTTGTCTTTTCAGGAATTCAATACTCAGAAGTTTGTTGAGGAAAAGTTGAAAGAGTATGGAATTACGAATCAGCATCGGTTAGCAAATACCGGTGTTGTTGCATTGATCGAAGGTAAAAATCCGGGAAAGAAAGTAGTGGCATTGCGTGCAGATATGGATGCATTACCAATCGTTGAAACAAATAACGTCGATTATAAATCAAAAAATACAGGAGTTATGCATGCCTGCGGACATGATGTACATACATCTTCTCTACTTGGCGTTGTGAGAATTTTGAATGAATTAAAAAATGAATTTGAAGGAACAGTAAAATTTATTTTTCAGCCCGGTGAAGAAAAATTGCCGGGCGGTGCATCGATGATGATCAAAGAAGGTGTTTTGGAAAATCCGAAACCGAATTCTGTTATTGGTCAGCACGTAATGCCTCAGATAAAAGCCGGAAAGATCGGTTTCAGAAAAGGTCTTTATATGGCAAGCACCGATGAGATCTATGTAAAAGTAAAAGGTAAAGGTGGACATGGCGCAATGCCGCATTTGACAATTGATCCTGTACTGATCACTTCTCACATGATCGTTGCCTTGCAACAGATTGTCAGCAGGAATGCAAAACCATCGGTCCCATCAGTGCTGACATTTGGAAAAGTTATCGCTAACGGCGCTACGAATGTAATTCCGGATGAAGTGTATCTTGAAGGAACTTTCAGAACTCTTAACGAAGAATGGCGCGCAGAAGCACATATGCGTATGAAAAAAATGGCCGAAGGACTTGTAGAAAGTATGGGCGGAAAAGTTGAATTCAATATTGTAAAAGGATATCCATTTTTAATCAACGATGAAGAACTGACTGATCGAGCACGTAAGTTTGCAACAGAATATGTAGGCACTGAAAACATTGAAGACCTTGAAATCTGGATGGCTGCGGAAGATTTTGCATTTTATTCTCAGCAAGCTTCAGCATGTTTTTATCGGCTTGGTGTTCGTAATGAAGAACGAGGGATTACTTCATCGGTTCATACTAGTACTTTTGATATTGATGAAACTGCTTTGGAAACAGGAGCAGGGTTGATGGCGTATATGGCAATTAGGGAACTGGCTGCCTTCATCGAAAATAAAAACAAAGCATATAGGGAAAAAGGAAAGCCGCTCTCTAATGAGCTTTCCTTTTCTATTTTCTTATTACTTTTTAATTTCTCTTAAGCATCAATCTTCGCATACTTCGCATTTTTCTCTATAAATTCTCTGCGTGGTGGAACATCATCGCCCATCAACATTGAGAATACGCGATCAGCTTCAACAACACTGTCAATTGTAACCTGACGCAGAGTGCGAGTTTCCGGATTCATAGTTGTTTCCCAAAGTTGCTCTGCATTCATCTCTCCAAGACCCTTGTATCGTTGAGTGTTTACATTCTCTTCTTTACCATCACCGGCTAAAATTTTTATAGCCGCAAGTCGTTGCTCGTCAGTCCATGCGTAAGTTTGCTCTTTTCCTTTTTTCACTAAGTAAAGTGGAGGAGTAGCAATGTATAAATATCCATGTTCTACCAATTCACGCATGTGACGGAAGAAGAATGTTAAGATCAATGTTGTAATGTGAGATCCATCAACGTCGGCATCGGTCATGATCACAACTTTGTGGTAACGCAGTTTATCCATGTTCAGCGGACGGCCTTCTTTACTGTCGTCACGGAATACTCCGAGTGCAGTAAAAATATTCCGGATCTCTTCGTTTTCATAGATACGGTATTCCATCGCTTTTTCAACGTTCAGAATTTTACCTCTCAAAGGTAAAATAGCCTGATATGCACGGTTACGACCTTGCTTTGCAGTACCGCCGGCAGAATCTCCCTCGACTAAGTACAATTCACAAATAGATGGATCACTATCACTGCAATCTGAAAGTTTTCCCGGTAATCCTGTTCCCTGAAGTACATTTTTACGCTGAACCATTTCACGCGCCTTGCGGGCAGCATGACGTGCAGTAGCAGCGAGTATAACTTTGTCGACAATCGTTCTTGCTTCACGCGGATGTTCTTCAAGATATGCACTTAACATATCACTCACAGCCTGATCAACAGCGCCCATCACTTCGTTATTACCAAGTTTTGTCTTTGTCTGTCCTTCAAATTGCGGCTCCTGAACTTTTACAGAAACAATTGCAGTAAGTCCTTCACGGAAGTCATCACCATTGATCTCAAATTTCAGTTTGTCAAAATATCCTGATTTATCTGCATACGATTTCAAAGTACGCGTCAACGCTCTTCTGAAACCGGAAAGATGTGTTCCACCTTCATGCGTATTGATGTTGTTCACATACGAATAAATATTCTCTGTGAATGTAGTATTGTACTGCATGGCAACTTCAACAGGAATTCCTGCACGTTCACCTTCCATATAGATTGGCTCCGGTGTCAGTTTCTCTCTGTTCTCATCGAGGTATTCTACGAATTCACGTAGTCCACCTAAACTCAGATAAGAATCTTTCGCATGATTTCCATCGGCATCAGGAGTACGAAGATCTTCGATCCTTAATGTGATACCTTTATTTAAAAATGACAATTCACGCAAACGTGTTGCAAGAATATCATAATGATAATCTGTTGTATTGAAAATTGTGGAATCCGGAGTGAATGTTTGTGTTGTACCTGTACGATTTGTTTCGCCAACAACCTTAACATCATAAAGCGGTTTACCGCAAGAATATTCCTGAACGAAAATTTTTCCTTCGCGATGAACTTCTGTTTTTAAATGTGATGAAAGAGCATTTACACATGATACACCCACACCATGCAATCCACCGGAAACTTTATAAGAGTCCTTATCAAATTTACCCCCGGCGTGTAGAACAGTCATAACGACCTCCAGAGCGCTTTTTTTCTCTTTCGCATGATAATCGGTCGGAATTCCCCGTCCATCGTCTGTAACACGAATTATGTTACCCGGAAGGATAGACACATCAATGTTCTTGCAATAACCCGCAAGAGCCTCATCGATAGAGTTATCTACCACTTCATAAACCAAATGATGCAGTCCTTTCATTCCGGTATCCCCAATGTACATTGAAGGACGCTTCCGGACTGCTTCAAGTCCTTCCAATACCTGGATGGAATCTGCCGAATAACTTTGGTTGTTTTTTTTCACTTCTTTGCCGTCACCGACGCCGTCGGTTGGTTTCACTTGGTCGTTTATCAATTCACCCATTTTTAGTACTCTTTTCCCCCCTTAAAATCCCCCGGATAATTTTGAAAAATAATGGAACTTTTTAGGCTAAAACTCAATGTTTTTGCGCCTTTTCCATGGATTGTAAATCTACAAAAATCACCTCAATTTAACAAGAGAAATTGCTACTTTTTTGAGGATATTTTACTGCTTTTTTCAGAGGGAAATGTTGATAAAATGAAGGTCAAAGGTCAAGGGTCAAAGGTCAATATAAGCAAGGCAAAAGTCAAAAAATCAGAACCATAGAGTGCAGCTTAATAAAGTGCTATTAATTGGATGTTGTATGTTACTTGCAAAAATTGTTTAATGTTTAAAGTTGGAGTGTTACTTCAACTAAAAATTTGCACCTGATCAAAAAGTGGAAATTTAGAATTGAATGATCGTCGCTAATCTATTTCGACAACTGACCCTGAAAGGGTCACACATTTGTAGAAAAAAAACAAATCCAACGAACCCCGACCTCGAAGAGGTCGCACATGATTACGTAATGCACTGTCAAATTATAATTTTATCAGCAAGAACACATTTAAAATGAATGAATTATTTTCAATTTAATATTCAATCTCCAGATCAAACGACTTCTTCAATTCATTCATCGCCGGATTTATCTCTGCTAATCTTTTGAATTTTTCTGATGGAGTGTAAGCGGGGCCATCAGATGTTTCATTTACATTTACTATGACCGTCAGACTGATCTTATAATTTGAAAGCTCTTTTCGCAGGTAAATAAGTAATTCAAGTTTTTCTTCGTTCAGATCTTTTTCTGCTGCAGCACTATCAACGATAAAATTCAATTCAAAGTTTTTTCCTACGGTCGGATTTCTTTTTTTCATTGCTGCAGACAAAGTCATACGACCATGTTTTTCCAGTTTCTCTGAATAAATTCTCCACAATCCTTCAAGCATCGGTTGATCGAAAGGTGCTGATAGATCCGGTAATACTTCTTCGGTATTTACAACGGCTTTCTTTTCTACAACACGATCTTCTTTAATAGAAATTGATTTTTTGTAGGATGGAGCAGAAGGACGAGATGGAGTTGAGACAGGATTCTCGGCTTTTTTTGTTTCTGCAACAATCGGTTTTGCTACCGGTTCAGAAATTACAGCAGGATTGATTTGAGGAGTAACTACTGCAGCAGCTGCAACGGGTACTGAGACAGGACTTGAAACGGGTTGTGTAACAGCAGGCGATGCAGCAACACTGTTTATCGCTAACTCAATTTTTTTTTTAGCACCCTCTGCAGGTGCTGAAATGATTTGTTGACTAGTACACATTTTCATCAGTGTGAGTTCAATGTGTAGCCGTTGATTTTTTGCTGAGCGATATTGATAATCTGCTTTACTTGCAAGATCAAGTTGATAAAGTAACCAGTTTGCAGTACATGAAATGGCCTGAACCCGGTATTTCTCTTTGACAGAAGGACTCACTTCAAGAAGTGAAAGTGTGATCTCATCTTTACATACCAAAAGATCACGGAAATGTGATGCAAGCCCGGTTATAAAATTGTGCGCATCGAATCCATGATTCAGGATCTCATTAAATGCCATCAGGACTTCCGGAATTTTTCCTGTAAGTAAATCGTCTGTTATCCGGAAATAATAATCGTAATCAAGAATATTGAGATTCTGAATAACATCTTTGTAGGTAAGGTTATTTCCCGCAAAAGAAACCAGCTGATCAAAAATACTCAATGAATCCCGCAAAGCGCCTTCTGCTTTTTGTGCAATGATGTGAAGTGCATCAATCTCAGCAGTGACACCTTCGCTTTGAGCTACGTGTTGAAGATGACTTACAATATTTTCTACTGAGATTCTGCTGAAATCAAAGATCTGACAACGCGACAAGATCGTAGGTATGATCTTATGTTTTTCCGTTGTTGCAAGAATGAAAATTGCATATGATGGCGGCTCTTCGAGTGTTTTCAAAAATGCATTGAAGGCTTGAACAGAAAGCATGTGAACCTCATCGATGATATACACTTTGTATTTCCCCATCTGCGGTGCATACCGAACCTGATCGACCAAAGCCCTGATATCATCTACTGAGTTATTACTCGCAGCATCTAATTCATAAATATTCAGTGATTGTCCTTCATTGAAAGCTACACACATCTCGCATGTATTACACGCTTCAACTTCAGGAGTAACATTTACACAATTGATCGTTTTAGCAAGGATCCTTGCAGTAGTTGTCTTACCAACACCACGTGGTCCGGTAAACAAAAAAGCCTGTGCAAGGTGATTGTTTCGAATTGCATTCTTTAGCGTATTGGTAATGTTCGGTTGCCCGACAACAGTGCTGAATGTGATCGGACGATATTTTCTTGCACTGACAACAAATTTTTCCATTGGGTAAACGCTCGTTTTATGAGGGATGCTAAGATAGTGAAATCTGTGATTTGTTTTTCGTTTTTCGTCTTTTGTCTTTCGTTTTATATGTTCAATAAAGTGAAATACTTCAGGTTAAAACCACATCCGAAATAATTTGAATGCACCGCCTTCATTTGCGTATCCAAAAGACGAAAAACGAAAGACAAAAAACAAAAGACCAACTAGTTTTCAACAATACCCACTTTTTATTAACATTTATGCCTCAAAATATTGTAGAAACCTCCTGTGCGACATACTTTTAACTCATCAATCACTAATTGAATAATTAATCACTAAAAAAACTAGCGTAAAATGAACAAAGCTGAATTGGTGGATGCCATGGCATCTGAAGCAAAAATTACCAAAGCTGATGCATCTCGTGCTTTAGAAGCGTTTATGAATGTTACTTCTAAAACATTGAAAAAAGGAGAGCGCGTAGCTCTTATCGGCTTCGGAACTTTCACAGTTGCTAAACGTTCTGCCCGCAATGGTCGTAACCCACAAACTGGCAAGCCGATCAAGATCGCTGCTAAACGTGTGGCTAAATTCAAAGCCGGAGCTGAATTATCTGCAAAGGTGAAATAATGCTTTTTCAAAAAGATAAAAAGACCCGCTACATGTGAGCGGGTTTTTTTATGTCTTTACATTTTTATGGGATTCATAATTCTAAGCACCTGCAACTTAAGAGTATTTGCATTTCTAGAATCGGTTATACTTTTATCAATTTTCTTCTTAAAAGTGAATTTTCGCCTTCTCTTATTTATATAAAGTAAATACCTGATGAAAGTTGTGTAGTATTAATTTCTGTTGAATAAATAAATCTGTTATATATTACCAATCTTCCTGTAACATCATATAAAAATAAATTAATTTCTTTGGAAATATCTACATTAACTGATAGTACATTCTGAAATGGAGATGGATATATTTCTGCAATAATATTTCTTCCGTAATCCTCTATGCCAATCAAACAACCAGGGATATTTTTAGGAAGATATTCTGCAGGATAGAGTTTTACATTATCAAGTACAAGTTCGGTGCAATTGTAACACATATGTCCCCAGTTGGTGAATTTAATTGTATGTGATGGAGCACTGGCTATAAATTCAATCAGATAAACTGTACCTGTATCGGCACCAAAGGTGGGCGTACAGTTTAGATAGTGTTTTCCATATCCGACATCAACAGCAAAAATTCCAGGATCAGTAAATTGACCAATATCAATTTCTCCGCCTGCCCAGAATTCAAGAATATATCTATTGCCGGGAATTATTCCATAAACTGTTTGTTCAAGAGAAACGCCTGTATCATTTCCATATAAGGCTTCACTGTATGGATAGCCGGATGAAATTCCAGTGTATTCGCAGGAAAGCGAATTCAGGCAAGTAGTGTCCCATTGAGTAGATGAACACACATATGCCCACATGTTACCGAAGTATGCCGCAAAATTACCGTCACTAATTGTTGCCTCATTACTGTCAACGATCGAACTGTAAGTTAAAGTTCCACCACCAGTGCAGGTCCAGTTGCTAACAGAACAATTAGAATTTACAGACGCATTACAGAAACTTTGAAAGCTTCCCGGTGAGCATGTTGTATTTTCAAAACTACCGTTCTGAATAAGATTTATTGTACCTGCTTCAATTGATGTGTTCTGTCGATAACACTTTACACATAGCTGTTGTGCTAAAGAATTGTTGGTAATAAACAGGAATATAATTATGGTCAACAGGCGCACAGAGAAGGAATATGAATTCATTTATATTTTTTTTAAAGTTATATATCTTAAGAGTAAGTGAGAGAACAGGACAGGTTATGATTTTTACAAATTAATTATAGTTAGCTTTATAATATTACGGAATGATTATAAATAGTTGCCTGTACTTCAATCCCGGATCTTGGTAAATTTCGAATTTCAAAATGGAATATCGAAATAATTTATAGTTTTGTCTTATGTTAATTAACTACACAATTGATGGCAGTGTTGCCCGCATCACTCTTAACCGTCCCGACAAATTTAATAGTTTCAACCGTGAAATGGCTCTTGAACTTCAAGGTGCACTGAAAAATGCACAGAAAGATGAGAACGTCCGTGCCATTTATATTACTGCTGAAGGAAAAGCGTTTTGTGCAGGACAAGATCTCACTGAAGCAATGGATCCTAGTGGACCGGGAATTGAAAAAATTGTAGCAGAGCACTACAATCCAATTGTTATTCTTCTGCGCATGATTGAAAAGCCAATCATCTGTGCGGTGAATGGAGTAGCAGCAGGAGCAGGAGCAAACATTGCTTTTGCATGTGATATTACGTATGCAGGAAAATCTGCAAGTTTCATTCAGGCATTCAGTAAAATTGGTTTAGTGCCTGATAGCGGCGGAACATATACTTTACCACGATTGATCGGTTTCCAGAAAGCAACCGCATTAATGATGCTTGGCGATAAAGTTCTTGCAGAAGATGCAGAGAAAATGGGAATGATCTTTAAAGCAGTTGATGATGCAGAATTGCAAACTGTCGCTTTTCAAACAGCAAAGACGCTTTCTGAAATGCCAACCAAAGGTTTAGGACTTACTAAACGCTTATTAAATAAATCATTCAGTAATACTTTCGAAAACCAATTGCAACAAGAACAAATCACCCAAGCCGAAGCCGGGCAAACTCATGATTACAATGAAGGAGTGAAAGCGTTTCTGGAAAAGCGGAAAGCGGTGTTTAAAGGTAAGTGAAAGAAATTTGGGTGAAAAATTTAACACTTAGATCACTAAAAATTTAGCACAAGAACACATTGATACATTGAATGATCCCACAGTGTTCTTGTGACAAATTTTTAGTGAACTTGTGTTTAAAAAATAAAATGTAATACTGCTGAAACTTGTAAGTAGTATCCAGATACCTTTGACCTTTGATTTTGACCTTTGACCTTTGACCTTTGACCTAAGCAGTTCCACCCAAATCCAACCATTCAATGACACTTAAAATGATCAAACGGCTCCAGACAATCCTGGCATTTATAAAGTGCTTTACAAGCGGTTGATCCAAACTGACTGATCAGAACAGTATTCTCACTATTACATTGCGGACAACGCACATGTTTGTTCAATAAAATATTTTTATCGGAAGAACTTTTTTCAGGAGGTGAAATGCCATACTTGCGAAGTTTTTCTTTCGCTTCGTCAGAGATCCAATCGGTTGTCCATACAGGAGCGAAAACAGTTTTTACTTCAAAAGAATTGATTTCATTTTTTCTTAAAATGTCTGCAATGTCGTTCTCGATTGCTTTCATCGCAGGACAACCACTATATGTCGGAGTGATAAATACTTTTACTTTTCCATCTTCGATTTTTACTTCACGTAAAATTCCGAGATCTTCAATTGTGATCACAGGAATTTCAGGATCCGGAATACCTGCTATCAGATCGTAAATTTCTTTTTCGGAAAATTTTGTACTTAACATTTTTGTTTCCTGATCACCATTCTACGCCCGGGAAGGACCTTGGTAATACCTGCATTTCAGACAATAAATGTCCTAAATGTTCACTGTGTAATCCTTTGATGCTTCCACCAATCATAAAGCTATCTTCAGGAACAGTCAATGTAGCTTTTTCAAAGACTTCGTTTATTTTTTTATCCCAATTACCACGAACTACATTCATGTCAACTGCAATACCTGCTTTGACAAGATCGATATCTACCTGATCCGTTTCAAAAAGATCACCTGTATATTTCCAGAGCGTATCAATAGCTTCAAGTGTTCTGACGTGACTTTCTTCAGTGCCATCACCAAAACGAATAACCCATTCGCTACTATGTCTGACATGATAAGTAACTTCCTTCAGTGATTTTTCAGCAAGAGCAGCTAAAGTAGCATCTTTGCTTTTCATGAGTTCAGTAAAGAAATAATATTGATATACGCTCAGGAAAAACTGGCGGATCATCGTTTGTGCATAATCGCCGTTAGGCTGCTCTGCCATTAATCTATTTTTGTATTCGCGCGCTTCACGTAAAAAAGCAAGATCATCTTCGCTACGATTCAAACCTTCATTCTCGCCTGCATAAGTCAGAAATGCGCGTGCTTGTCCGATCAGATCTAATGAAACATTCGTAAGTGCAATATCTTCCTCCAGTATTGGCCCATGTCCACACCATTCAGCAAGACGCTGACCAAGTATCAAACTGGTATCTCCAATTCTTAATGAGTATTCGGCAATGTTTTTATTTAATTCAGACATAGTGGTGGAAATTGATTCTGATTTTTATTCGAAACTGGCACCCGGAGTTTTGTAGAAATTCGGGTGACGGTAGATCTTATCATTACTTGGTTCAAAAAATGATCCGACATCTTCAGGAGTAGAACTGACAATATCTTCTGCAGGTACAACCCACAAACAAGTTGCTTCACCTCTTCGCGAATAGACATCACGTGCATTCTGCAATGCTAATTCTTTATCAGGAGCGTGTACGCTTCCTGCATGTTCAAACGGTAAACCTGCGCGCTTTTGAGTGAAGACTTCCCATAATGGCCATTCTGATGTACTCATATAATTTTTATTTTTTAATTATGCTGCAATCGTTTTTGCTGCCTTTTTTCTTGCGTATGCACTTGCTGCTTCACGAACCCATGAGCCATTGTTATGCGCCTCACGACGAGCTTTCATTCTTTCTTTATTACAAATCCCACGACCGTTGATTACATTGTAGAATTCTTCCCAGTTTATTTCTCCGTGTGAATAATGACGAGTCTCTTCATCCCACTTAAGATCTTTGTCGGGTACAACAAGACCAATATTCTCGGCCTGAGGAACTGTTCTGTCGATAAACCGCTGACGCAATTCATCGTTACTGTATTTTTTTACTTTCCAACGAATCAATTCAGCACTGTTTGGAGAATTATTGTCTGATGGACCAAACATCATTAACGACGGCCACCAGAAACGATTCATTGCATCTTGCGCCATATCTTTTTGTTCCTGTGAACCATTCATCAATGTTGCAAGAATTTCATAACCCTGCTTATGATGAAAATTTTCTTCCTTACAAATTCTCACCATCGCTCGTGCATAAGGACCGTAAGAACCTTTTGCCAATGCTGTCTGATTTACAATTGCAGCTCCGTCAACAAGCCAGCCAATAGCACCAATGTCTGCCCATGTAAGAGTAGGGTAGTTGAAGATGCTGGAATATTTTGCTTTGCCTGTTAGAAAATCCGCCATCACTTCGTCACGACTTATTCCTAACGTTTCTGTTCCGCTGTAGATATATAAACCATGTCCGGCTTCATCCTGAACTTTTGCAAGTAGAACTGCTTTCCGTCTTAAACTCGGTGCACGTGTGATCCAGTTTCCTTCAGGGAGCATTCCAACAACTTCCGAATGTGCATGCTGACTCATCATTCGGATCAACTGCTTTCTGTAACGTTCCGGCATCCAGTCTTTCGGCTCGATTATTTCACCGCGATCAATTCGCTCCTGAAATTTTTGCTCCAATTCTTCCTGTGACTTTATTTGCATATATTTTATTTTTTAAAATTAAATTAATCACTTCAATCTTGAAATGATCATTGTCATCAGATCCGGTGATAATCACCTTTCCATCTGGAAACGGATTTTTTTATTTCTGTTGATGTTAAATGTTTTTCAACGGCCTCTTTGCACATTTCTACAAATTCACTGTCCGGTGAAAAGCGCAGGGCAATGATTTGTTTCATGTTCAAACGGCTGTCAAGCGGACTTCCTGTTAATTGAAAATGGCGCAGATTTTCTTCCGTTCTGATAATCCGGTCTTGTAACCTCACCGCAAACAAACGCAGGAAATAGGTAATCATTATCAGAGATGTGGAAATACCGAGTATTAAAAGTGATGGTAAAACCTTTTCTGCTTCATCCAGATTGTCTATTAAATTGATCAAAGAACCAATAAAAACAAGGAAAACAAACAAAAAGAGGATTCCATGAAACAGGAAGTTGAACTTTCTGTGGTTTGAATATGACTGTTTTTTCATGATCAATTGTAGGTAAACAAAGCTACTCTTTTTGCGTTTTTCTGCAAAATGGAAAAGTCCGTTTTTTTGATTTACTTGCTTCTCAAATGTCTGTGCCTCGTAGAGTAATAATTTCTGTTGTCAGTGATCTGGTCACCGACCAAAGAGTTCACCGGACAGCTTTGGCTCTACACGCTAAAGGATTGAAGGTCACGCTTGTAGGGCGCAGAATGCGAAAATCTCTGAAAATGCCCGACCGTCCTTATGAAATTAAACGGTTTAATTTAGGTATTGAAACCGGCCCACTTTTCTACGCACTCTATAATATCCGGCTCTTCTTTTACCTTTTATTCAATAAAGCAGATGTATTGGTAACAAATGATCTTGATACTTTGTTGCCGAATTACATTGTTTCTACGCTGAAAAGTTCCGTGCTTTTTTACGATAGTCATGAATATTTCACCGAAGTTCCGGAGTTGGTCAACAGACCTCGGATTCAAAGTTTCTGGCTGGCAATTGAAAAATATATTTTCCCGAAATTGAAGAATGTCTTTACTGTCAATGATTCGATTGCTTCAATTTACAATTCCAAATACAATGTGGATGTAAAAGTAATCCGGAATATGCCTTTTCGCTCACATATGAAAACATCTCCAATTACACGAGCACAACTTGGATTGCCAACTGATAAAAAGATTTTTTTATTTCAAGGCGCAGGAATTAATGTTGACAGAGGCGCGGAAGAAGCAATCGAAGCAATTTCCGGAGTTGATAGTGCTGTCTTGCTTTTTATTGGTGGCGGTGATGTGCTTGATGACATGAAACGAAATGTTGAATTATTGAATCTGCAACAAAAAGTTTTCTTTCTTCCAAAACAGCCTATGGAAGTTCTTTATCAGTATACATCACTTGCTGATTTCGGTCTTTCTCTCGATAAGGATTCTAATTTGAATTATAAATATTCACTTCCAAATAAACTCTTCGATTATATCCAGGCGCAATTGCCCGTTCTTGCATCTAATCTTCCGGAAGTGCGGAAAATTGTAGAGCATTATGGTATTGGTAAAATAACTCCGTCACATTCAATTGATGACCTTAGAAAGTCAATGAAATCAATGGTTTCGGATGATACCCAGTTGGCTTTATGGAAAGAAAATCTGAAATTTGCAGCATCAGAATTATGCTGGGAAAACGAAGAGAAAAAATTGTTCGATATTTTTAAAGATGTCATCTGACCATTTACATATCATTTCATTTGATGTACCCTATCCGGCAGATTATGGTGGAGTTATCGATGTTTTTTAAATTGAAAGCATTGCATGAAGCCGGTATCAAGATCACTTTACATTGCTTTGAATACGGCAGGACTGAACAGAAGGAACTGGAGAAATATTGTAAAAAGGTTTACTATTACCCGAGGAAGAATTCACGGTCATTGCTTTTCAATACACTCCCTTATATTGTTCTTACAAGAAGTTCAGATCAGCTGAAAAAAAGATTACTGAAAGACAACTCGCCAATCCTAATGGAAGGATTGCATTCAACTTTTTTAATGAATGACAAAGACCTTGCTGACAAACATTTTTTTGTACGGACACATAATGTTGAGCATGATTATTACACCAATCTTGCAAAAGTTGAACGAAATATTTTTAAAAGATATTATTTCTATAATGAAGCAGGTAAATTATTAAAATATGAGAGTATTTTAAAAAAAGCAGCCGGAGTATTTGCTATTTCCCCTTCAGACAAAGAGCATTTCAAATTGCTTTCGAAAAAGGTGCAATACCTTCCTGCTTTCCATCCATTCAATTCCGTTTCGGTAAAAGAAGGGAATGAAGATTTTTTTCTCTATCACGGAAATCTTTCCGTTGGAGAAAACAATGAAGCAGCACAATTCCTGATAAAAGAAGTCTTTAACGATATTCCATATAAACTCATCATAGCCGGAAGTAAGCCTTCTGCTGAATTACAGAATGCCGTTTCTGAAAGTAAGAATGTGGAGTTAATACAAAATTGTTCGCCTGAGAAGATCTATGAACTGATTGCAAATGCCAAATGCAATATCCTTCCGACTTTCCAGTCAACAGGAATAAAACTGAAGTTACTTGCCGCACTTTTTCTTGGCAAATTTTGTTTGGTAAATACACCTATGGTCGTAAATACAGGTTTAGAATCCCTTTGTGAGATCGCTGATACTGCCATTGAAATGAAAAAGAGAATTTCTGAGATATATAAGCAGAAAAATTTTCCTGAAGAATTGATAGCGCAACGTAAAAAAATCCTGGAACAAAATTTCTCCAATCAAAGTGGTGCGAAGAAATTAATAAGCGCAATTTTTGTTAAATAAATTTTATTAAATTGCTTTATTATTTATAAGAATGGATTTCAGAATCAACACGCATTACTTTCTTAGATTAAACGTTTCTTTGTTGATCGGATTAGTTTTAATTTCCCTTTTTTTGAAATTAATTTATCCTTCTGTAGAATGGAAATTGTTAATTCTTCCTTGCCTTATCTATATTTTAAGTGCGAATTTAATATTTTCATTTGTTCTGAACCTTGTTATCTACTGTTCACAAAAAGGAAAAATTTCAAACCAAACGCAGGTAATAATTCTAAGGTGGCTTTCAATTATAATTGTTCTTTTTCCGGTGGTTTATTTCCTGATGAGTGTACCTCCTAAATTTTGATTTTTATCCCGATAGCCATCGTATAGGCGAGAACTTAAGATAAAAAACAAATGAATTGTATTTCGTTCTGTTGATATGAGGTTATTTATAGATTTTTTCAGCAAATTATATTTTATAGCCGTCAGTTAAAACTTAATGTCATTTGGTTAAAGCGAATAATGTATTCGTTGTTAATTTCTATATTATTAGGCCCGTTAGGGCCATACTTTTGGTAATACTAGACCACACTAGAACGCTAAGCACTCTTTAAACACACAGCTTTTTTCGGCACCGAAAGCACGATTATACATCAGTAATAAGCCGAATGCAACCAATATATGCTGGAACTTTTATGCCGTTAAATTAAGGGGCACACACATTGTGTTTAAAGAGTGCGCCCCTAAAGGGGTTTGACTGTCTCGTGTAGTCTAGTGTTACCGAAAGTATGGCCCTAACGGGCCTGTAGCTTCTATATCCATATACTTATTATGAATATTTGAGTTTAACTAGATGACAATGAACTAATGTTGCCGGCAATAAAGTTGACGGCATTACACTTAATTTTAATTAGGTAAAAAAAACAATTAAATTGACACCTGTGCGATAGCTATCCGGATTACCTTTTTTTAATCAACCCTTCGAATCAAACAATCTTCCATTCTCACACTTAATTATCCGCGCCGGAAATTTTTCGATCAATGTGTAATTGTGGGTAGCCATTAAAACAGAACAACCGGTTTTTCCGATATCAATTAAAAGTTTCATAATTCCTTCTGATGTTTCAGGATCTAAATTACCTGTAGGTTCGTCAGCAAGGATCATTTCAGGATGATTCAAAAGCGCTCTTGCAATAACAACCCGCTGTTGTTCACCTCCTGAAAGCTCATGCGGCATTTTAAAACCTTTCGTAGACAAACCTACTTTTTCCAAAACTTCGTTGATGCGGTCTTTCATTTTCAATTTATCTTTCCAGCCAGTGGCTTGCAGAACAAAAAGTAAATTTGAATTTACTGAACGGTCAGTCAACAATTGAAAATCCTGGAATACTATTCCGAGTTTACGACGCAAGTAAGGTACCTGACTTGATTTAATATGGTTCAACTGAAAACCTGCAACGCCCGCAGTACCTTGTAAAAGTTCAACATCACCATAGATCATTTTCAATAAACTACTTTTTCCACTTCCGGTCTTTCCTATCAGATAAACAAATTCTCCTTTGTCTATCTTCAACTGTACATTCGAAAGAACAAGATTGTTGGATTGAAAAATATTGGCATTTGCAATATCAAGAATTGTATCAGTCTGCATCTGTCTTTTTTAAAATGGAAGTTTTTGAATCTTGCCAAAAGGCAGTTCTCCTATGAATTCAATGATTTCTTTTTCATGATCACCAAGCCCTGCTTTTACCAGTGCTTTTTCCGGCCTGTCGACACGGAAATAAGCTAACAATGTAAAATTGTCATCCCGCAGTTGAACATAATCAGGAATTTTCGCTGTACCTTTTACTTTTAAAATATACATGTCACAAAAGTACAAAATGAAAAGGCCTTTCGAAGCATTCCGAAAGGCCTTTTCATAATTTCTTTAACCGTTTTATTAACGTAGTGTTACCGGAAATGTTTGTCCGTTTACAGCAACCGATGCCTGGTTATCGCAAACTCCCGAACCGTAGTCAAATGTTCTGGTTGCTTTCCCACTTGGTGTGAGGTCAAATGTACCTTCCTTGATCCAGTAACAACTAAAATCAATGTCAAGTGCATGTGTAATATTCATTGTATATGAATTTCCTTCGAAATTAGTTCCGTTGGCACTTCCTGTAATCAGGTATTCATCATCGAGCCATGTCAATGTTGATTCCCCTGCAATCCATTCGCGAAAACGGGAAGAGGTCCAGTCCATCGTTCTTCCCTGTGAATCGATGATATGTCCATCTACATCAATTCCGAAATAGATATGACCGGCATTGTTTGTTCCGAAATTAGTTACAGTTTTTGATCCTGTAACTTCAAACATCAGAGTTGTATCCTTTCCGACAAAATAATTATCGAAAGTGGTCGTAATGACAGTTCCTGAATCACCATATTGACCTGTATATGTGAAATTGATCACACCGCGACGATAATGTCCATCAAGACAAAGGCAGTTTGTACTTCCAAAGTCCACATTTGCCAGGCCACCTGTTACGGTTGAATCTTGTGTTATCGTCACTGTTGCACAGGTACTGAGAAATGTAGCTGACTGATCAGTGAAACGGTAGGTTGTTAAGCCCCCTGAACCATTCTTGATCGCCTGGTTTGCGATATTGTTCACATCATTGAAAACACCTTCTGCCAGAGCATTGTCCTGTGCCGATTGAGTGTCAAATTCTAATACTTCCTGTTCTTTTTCCTTCTTACAACTGAAGCTGATCAAACTTAAAAAGCTGATCACAAGTACGAAGTTTCTAAATCCTGGTCTCATTTTTTTGGTTTTTTTGTGAAAGTCCGATGCTGAGTAGTAATCATCTGCTCCTGAAAGTGGATTTCAGTTTAATTTTCATGATGAAGTATGTAGTTGATGAACAACGTTGTACTTGAGTTGAAAATTCTACACTTGATTTATTTGATCGTTTCTTTCGGAATATTTGACGTTAGCAACCTTATACTTTGCTTTTTTAAAATTGTTGCTCGTGTTTAAAACTATGTTCGTAACTACACTATGGAAAAACCAGTGTAGACGGGTGTTTGCAATAATTTTGAAAGAATTACCGTTTACACCGAAATTTACCTCCAACCAATGACAAGAATTTTTTTAGTTCTGCTGACACTTCTTTCCCTTCAGGCGTTTTCTCAGCAAACAGCCATATATCAGGATCCAGAAAGAGAATACCGGCAAGGACTAGATCTGTTAGAAAAACAGAAATATGGCGCTGCACAAAAGCTCTTCATGAATGTACTTCAGTCGAAAGAACATTTATCGTACGACGTTATTTCAAATTCCGCTTATTACGCTGCAAAATGTGCTTCTGAACTTTTTAATAAAGATGCAGAGTATCTGTTGCTTGACTTTATTGAAAAATATCCGGCAAGTTCAAATTATCAGCCTGCAGTTTATGATCTTGGTATTTATTACTACCGGCTAAAGCGTTATAAAAATGCAATTGAATTTCTGGCAAAGGTTGATCAATCTGATCTTTCTGCAGAGAAAAAAGATGAGGTAAATTTTAAGATCGGTTATTCATACTACATGACATCAGAATATGATAAAGCATCAAAAGCTTTTTTTCTGATGAAAGACGGGAACTCGAAATATGCCAGCGCTGCCCAGTATTACTATGCACACATTGCTTTTGTGAGTGAAAATTACGAAACCGCTTTGCAAAGCTTTCTTAAACTGAAAGACTCAGAAGCTTTTGCTCCTGTTGCTCCTTATTACATCACACAGATCTATTATCGTCAGAAAAAATATGATGAAGTTGTAAAGTATGCACCTTCAGTACTGGATACTTCTGCAACAAAAAATGGAATTGAGATCGGCCGGATGGTTGGAGAGTCTTACTACAGGAAAGAAAGTTACAAAGAAGCCATTCCTTATTTACTGGTCTAGGAAAAAAACTCCTCTAATGTAAATCGCAGCGATTATTATGCTCTTGCATTTTCTTACTATCGCACTAAAGACTTTACAAAAGCAGTAACGTATTTCCAGAAAGCGATTGGTGTTGATGATACGCTTTCTCAGAATGCATATTACCATCTTGCCGATTGTCAGTTGGAGCTGAACAATAAACGTTCTGCAAGAACTGCTTTTCAATCAGCTTCCAAAATGAATTTCGATATGGCTATCAAGGAAGAATCGGCATTCAACTTTGCGAAACTGTCATACGAACTGTCTTTTCAGGATGTAGCTTTAGCCTCATTCAGAAATTTCATGAAAGATTTTCCGCAAAGTGCATATAATGATCAGGCAAATGAAATGCTCATTACGATCTACATGAATACCAGAAATTATAAAGATGCAATTACCGCGCTGGATGGAGTGAAAAACAAAACACAGAATATAAAAACGGCATATCAAAAAGTAAGCTACTATCGCGGAGTTGAATTGTTCATGGATAATAATACGAAAGAAGCGATTCAGCTTTTCAAAGCATCTCAACAATATCCTAACGACCAGAACCTGGTCGCTGAAGCGAATTACTGGACAGGAGAAGCTCAGTATAAGCTGGAAGATTACGAAGATGCAATCAAAGCTTACAATGCGTTCTTACTTACTCCTGCTGCATTGAAAAGCGAGCGCTACAATCTTGCGAATTATAATATCGGATACTCATATTACAAAATGGAAAACTTTCCTGAAGCATTGAATTCGTTCAGGAAATATGTGAAGGATAAAATGCGTACTGATGTTTCCCGTTTTAATGATGCAACTTTGCGTCTTGCGGATTGCTACTTTATTCAAAAAGATCAGGCAAGTGCAATGGACTACTACAATCAGGCAATTGCTGCAAATGCAAAGTCCAGCGATTATGCTTTGTATCAGAAAGCTGCTATACAAGGCATACAGGGAAAGTTCGCAGATAAGGTAAACACACTTCAGAAATTATTTGAAAAATATCCAAAGTCAGTTTACTATGATGATGGATTGTATGAAGCAGGACAAGCTTGTATGGCACAAGGAAATTTTGAATTGTCACTGAAATATTTTAACCGGGTGATAAATGAATATCCAAACGGAATCTATTTCAGAAAAGCTGAACTTGGTGCTGCATTGGTTTATTACAACACTAAACAGGATGATAAAGCGATGGCTGCATATAAACGCATCGTACAGAAGTATCCAAATACTTCTGAGTCGCACGAAGCTTTGGTTCAGATCAAAAATATCAGCGTGTCGCAAAACAAAGTTGATGATTACCTGAACTATGTAAAAAATGTTCCGAATGCTGATGTATCGGAAGCAGCAGAGGATTCTTTGACTTATGAAGCTGCTGAATTGGTTTACACACAAGGAAACTGCGAAATCGCCATCCGTGAATTTGATAAGTACATGACCAAATTCCCTAATGCAATTTTCAAAGTAAATGCCAGCTATTATAAATCTGATTGCCTTTACAAAGCAAAAAAATATCAGGAAGCACTTCCGGGATTTGAATATGTAGTCGATCAGCCGAAGACAAATATTACAGAGAAGTCGTTGCTGAATGCTGCAGTGATCAACTATCGCCTTAAGAATTATGAAAGGTCTTTTGTTCAGTTTGAAGCCCTGGAAGGAATTGCTGAAGTCAAAGAAAATATTCTTGCGTCTTATTCAGGTCAGATGCGTTCTGCTTCTAAGATGTTTGACAATGCAAAAGCAACGTCTGCTGCTCAAAAGATTCTAAACTCAACTACCACAGATAAAGACCTCATCAATGAAGCGCATCTTGTAATGGGTCGTTCTTATTTTGAGAAAAAGGATTTTGGTTCTGCAAAAACAGAATTATCAATTGTAGCAAAACGTACAAACAGTGAAATGACCGCTGAAAGCAAGTATCTGCTGGCAGCCATTGAATACAATACTGCAAACTACAAGGAATCTACTAAACTTATTTTTGAAATTCAGAAACAGGTTCCGTCGTATGACTATTGGATTGCAAAAGGATTCATCCTTTTAGGTGACAATTACGTTGCACAGAACGATACTTTCCAGGCAAAGGAAACTTACAAAAGTATAATTGCCAACTACGAAAAGGACGCAAATGATCCTGACGATCTGAAGGCAATTGCTACTGAAAAGCTTGCTGCTATTTCAGTTCCGGAAAAGAGTAAAGAAATGGATCAGAAACTACGCGATGATGAATCAGTAGAAGACTCAACTGAAATTGATAATAAGAAATAATGAAAGGTAATACGATAAAGATGAAAAAATTGAATAAATATTTTTTGATAGCTGCACTCTGTGTTTCGCCTTTCAGTATGTTTTCTCAAAGTACAGACGAGCCGAAGAAGCCCTCAGATGCAAAAGAAGATCTTGGTGATGAAACTTATATCATTGTTAAAGATTACCGTCCAATCTTAGCTGAATCTGCCAAGATCTCTGATTCTCCCGAAGGTGATACAAGTTCTACGAACCCACCGGAAATGAAATATTCAATTCGTTCTCAGAAAGCTGAAACATCCTATGAAACGAGTACGATCAAAGCTGTAAAGATCAAGGATGAACCACTGACTAAACTATATCGTTCGTATATCAAATTAGGTCTTGGAAATTATTCGATCTATAATGGTGAATTATATGTGAATGCATTGCGATCTAAAACAGGTTCGTTAGGACTTGCTTTGGGACATCATTCCGGTTCACCGGGGCTCAAAGGTGTAGGTCCTGCTGCTTACAGCAAGAATCATGGTGGTGTTTATGGAAAGTATATGCTGGATAATAAAACATTCGCCGGCGAATTTAATTTCGACCGGAATGCAGTTCATTATTATGGTTACAATAGTGAAGACTCTATTCTCGATAAAAGTCAGATCGCACAGCGATTCAATATTTTCGGATTGAAATTAAATTTTGCAACTAATTACCTGAAACGGGATAAAATAGATTATTCAGCAGGCATTGACTGGAATTCGGTAAATGATAAATACGAAGTGAATGAAAGTGATGTGAGGGTTCATGGGTTTGTTGGAAAAGATATGGAAAGCTTCTATCTGAAGACAGACTTGTCGTTCGATTATTTCAAAAAATCACGCGCAAATTATGAATTGTTTAGCAGCAATACTGATCTGAGTCGTCACATCATAAATGTTGTTCCAATGATCCAGTTGAAGAATGAGAAAGCCCGCCTGAATCTTGGAGTTGATCTTGCACTGGAGAAAAATCTGGAATCAGAGATTCATCTTTTTCCTAAAGTTGACTTCTCTTTGCCTATAGCTGAGAATATTTTCTACCTCTTTGCAAATGTAAGTGGAGGAGTGGTTAAGAATAATTTCCTGACGATGGCGCTGGAAAATCCTTTTGTGAATTCAACAGTTCAGCCAATGAATACAATTAACAAGATCGAACTAAAGGGTGGGATGAATGGAAGTTTCTCTTCGCGTGTGTCGTTTCTTGCATTTGTAAAGTATTCTTCGTTTGACAGACTTCAATTATATTACAACGATTCCATTTCTTCAAATAAATTTAATACACTTTATACAAATGGAAAAGTGTTAAACATTCATGGTGAATTAACTTATCGTGCCGGTGAGAAGTTTGAAGCATCTGTTCATATTGATCAGTATAAATATTCACTTGACTTTTCACAGAAAGCATGGCATCATCCGAATACTGAAGTTAAATTCAGTGCAAAGTATAATCTTCGGGACAAGCTCTATATCGATGGCGCTTTATTCGGTCGGGGAAGTTACTACGTAAGAATTCAAGAATTAAATGGCTTCAGTGAAAAAAGTATAAAAGGGTATGTTGATGGAAATCTTGGTCTCGAGTATCGTTATTCCAAGATATTATCTGTCTTTGCTAACTTCAATAACCTTGGTTTCGCCAGATATTATTACTGGAACGATTATCCGTCAGAGAGGTTTAATATGCTGGCGGGGATTACTTATTCCTTTTAGTTCAAGGTTCAAAGTTCAAAGTTCAAAGTTGGCTTCGTAGTCAGCTACGAAGCTAACTTTGAACTTTGAACTTTGAACTTTGAACCTTGAACTACCGCGCTCCCTGTTTAAACTTCGCAATCGACTGTCTGGTAAAATCCGACAATACAAGTTTTCCGCTGATCTCTGCTCGTTCAACAAGTAATGTATCCCAATTCTCCGTGCCTTCCCAGAAAACTTTTTTAAGTTCTTTCATTGCTTCGGGATTGCTGTTTGATAATTTTGTTGTCAGGTTTGAAATTGATTGATCCATTCCTTCAATTGATTCATGGACCTCAGCATACATTCCTTTTTCTTTCGCCCACGAAGCGTCCTGCCATTCAGTTGCATTTATAGACATTGAACTAAATGCTGAATTTCCGATCTTTCTTTCTACTGCAGGACCCACCACAAATGGTCCGATACCGACTGCAAGCTCACTTAATTTAACTGATGCAGCCATTGTCGCAAAAGTGTAATCAGCAGCACAGGCAATTCCCACACCACCGCCGACAGCTTTGCCTTGTACTCTTGCTATTACAAACTTCGGAGCTTTTCTGATTGCATTAATGACGGCAGCGAAACCGGAGAAGAATTTTTTTCCTTGTTCAAGATTTTCAATCGCAACTAACTCGTCAAATGAAGCTCCCGCACAGAAAGTTTTCTCGCCTTCGCTTTTCAATAAGATGACTGTTGTATTTTCATCATTGCCTGCTTTTTCAATTTCACTGGCAAGCTGCATCAATAGCATTCCTGGTAGGGAATTGCTTTGAGGATGATGAAAAGTGATCTCGGCAATTTTGCCGTTAACTATCGTGTTTACTTGTCCTGAACTCATAATTTGATTTTGCTTATGCGAAGTAAAGGAAATTATTTTTAACTTGTGGAGTAAAATTACTGTTATGAAAAAAAACATCTTTTTCTTTTTCTTCCTTTTTTCGGTTTCTGTATCAGGTCAAATGAGCCCTTCATGGATCAACCACTTTTGTTGTTTTGATTCAGTTGGGCCGCATTCATTTTCATATCCATTGGGAGTTGTAGTTGAAAATGATTCTATAATTGTTGGTTATTTTGAAGATGATTCAATGAAAGTAAAGATCATCAGTTCTAATACAGGTGCCGACCTGAGCAATTTTGATTTTACCAACGATACTGTTTTTTCTCCCGTTTACTATGGCGGGAGTTTTGTAAAATGCAGGGAAGGGTATGTAAGTGTTACTTCAACTACAGATGCAAATGGATCTTCATTTTTGATCTTCAATGTCATTGATCATAACTTCAATCTTATTAATTCAACACGCCTGGGTACAGCATATTTACAAAATAAGATGACGGGATTATTTAATTATCCCGGTTCTGATACTTCATATTATGTTGCTCAACTTTCAGATTCATTAAGGATATTTAATTTTAATACAACTGATTATAGTGCAAGGGTTTTTAGCTATGGCAAGGATCGGATGGATCGACTTTACAGAAACCTCTTTTTTAATTCTTCGGGTGACCTGACAGTTGTCGGTTTCGAACCGGATGGGTCGCATTCATCTTTGGTGTTTAAAAGAATTGAAGTGCTGAATGGAAATTTACTACAGTCAAAGGATAGTACACTATCACTAGGATATTCTCATGAGTGTTTGCAGAAAGACGATTCTTTAATAGTAGTTTTTACGCCTCTGCTTCCATGGCCTGATTTAACTTTTATGTCTGTTGACATGAATTCTTTTGAGTATTCCGATTTGATCTACACAGGTGAAGTTGTGACTGGTTACTTTTATAGAAATTTATGTAAATCTCCCACCTTAGATAAGTATTATGTTGAAACAGAAGAGGAGTTATTTCAATTCGGCACTGACTATTCTTTTGAATATGTTAGAGTATTGGGACAGTCAACAGTTGGTATTTATAATCAATCTCCGGTTTTATTTGATCAGAATGAAAACCCTATTTTGTTTAATTCCTATTTAAACAATACAATTTTAAATGAAGATCTTATCTGCAGAAGGCTTGACAGAAATTCAGGAAATACAATTGATTCACTGATTTATGACGATGTTCGAAATACTCCGGATTTTGCAGTAGCACAATTTTTTGATGCAGGCAATAATTTGAATTTGCTTTATGCAAATGATTTTGATGATGCATTCATCCTTCAGGAAGAAGCACAGTTAAACATTATTCAACTTAGTTCCCTTACTAATTCTCAGGATGAGATTCCTCTTGAAGTAATAGTGATTTACCCAAATCCTGTATCCAATTACATGAAGTTAAGCAATAAGAATTTAGCAGGTTGCCGGGTTGATTTGTGCGATGTAACAGGGAAATCATTGAAAAAATTTATTTTGAATCCTGAGAGCGAGATTGATGTATCGGATTTAAAGACCGGATTATATTTTTTGCAATTCAAAAAAGAGGGAATAGTAATTTCAAATGCTAAATTTATTAAAATCGAAAATTAATTTTCTTCCTGATAGATTCGGGTTTTATTTGATTGATCTCTGCAGAATAAAAAATTCATCGTTTTCCCAGAATAAATTGTAACTATTTCTATACTTTTCAAGATAAACATCTAAGCGAGGATCAAAAATATCAGTATCATAACTCTTGATCTTTGTTCCAATCAGATAGTTCACTTGCAGCCTTAAAAACATTGCTTCAACTTGTTCAGGCGATTGTCCAGTCATGAGATAGGTAGCAGGATGATCTGTGTACAAAGAGAGTGCAATTGCTTTTATAAAACCAACGACTTCGTTTTCCGGAATTTTGTCTTTTACAACATTCAGCATTTCCTGTGACGTTGGCCTATATGGCCCGTCAGGAATGTCATTCTGTTTTTCAAGTGTTCTATTGAATGGCAAAATATAACCTGTCATCGTTATAAAAATAACAGAAAGGGTTATTGAATCACTGTAAATTCTTTTGTATGACCTTGTAAGTAGCAATATAATGTCGAATGTGTATTTTATCAGTAATGGAAACACCGGGAAAATAAATCTGAAACCGCCTGTGCTTCTGTTGAAGAGTAGAATCATTAGAAGGTAGAAAAGGAAAAACCATTCAGTAAATCCTGCTTTTTTTCTCAGATTTACAACCCATCCAGCCAGTGCTAAAAATACCCACCACGAAGGCATCGTGTCCCAGTTTCCCGGAAAGAAAAATGCTGTGCCCAGTACATCATAATAATATTTTGCATTTATAAATAAGCCGGACGATTCTTTGCCAAATGAATTAGAGTAAAAGCCCAGGAAATATTTCATTTCAACATGAAAAATAATCGTGTTGAAAAGAAAAAAGAAAAGTCCGGCACTCAAAACTACTATTGCTGCGGATTTGATCCGCTTCCTTTCAAAAACAGTAAAACTCACTTTGCGTTCTCCATCCGGACCATGTAATAGTATGTCAGCAATCAGTGCAGCTAGGGATGCAATTCCCACAAACCGGATAGAAGTAAGCCAGGATGCCAGTAACCCACAAACAACATAAAATAAAACCGACCTGTTTTTTCGCTCGACAATTTGAATCAGAAGAAACAGAAAAAATACGAAGGGAATATCGGTGAGAATGCTGTCTTTCAGTAAAAGGAGATAGTGATTATATAAAATGAAAATCACTAACGTAAGAGAGATAAACGGACTAAAATATTTCTTAAAATAATTAAATATCAGTAATCCAAGACCGATCATGAATATGGAGATCAGAATCAGGTAAGGCTTGACTGATAATTTGAAAAAATAATATACCGGAGAAATTATCAGTGGAAATCCTGCCGGATATGCATGCAAAGCAAAATCTCCATCGACCTTATCGAAAACCAATCCGTTGTCGATCTGTGGTCTTTGTTCTACTATATTCCTTGCCTGCAAAATGTACTGAGCATAATCATCACCCCAGTCGTGATACGGCTTTACATTTATATAAAGCAGCGGAAGAAGCAAAAGTATGCATGCAATAAAATAAACTCTGTTGAATCCGGTCATGAGAAAATTTTGTCCAGTCTTATTGCCGCTAAGTAAAGGTTTTTCTCCGAAATCAGAATCTGCTTTTTCAACTTTAAAATTTATTATAGCGGTCACAAAAAAAGCCATCCCCTTATCAGGCGATGGCTTTTTTATTTTTTTGGAATTCTCAACTAAAGAATTACGTTGTTATTAAGCAACGATCTGAGAAATCAAATTAATCCTTTAATCCAGGTTTAATTAGAGGTATACGATGGTAATTTCCCCTCAGCGATCAACGTATCCGTTTTTTCTTTGTGAGCTCCATAATCACCGAAGCAAAGAGCAGACAACATTTCATCACGCGACATGTTTACATTACCGAGTTGTTTTTTGATCTCAACACTACAACGATCAACGAAAGTTTCGAAGCGCTCCGGTGCCCAGATGTAAACTTTTTTCTGCCAGTCAGGAATCGTTCTGTCGATCTTGAATTCCGTAGGCAGATCTCCGTGAATAATGGCTTTCACCTCTAATCCTTCAAAGGATTTCGGTAGTAAACGGTTATCGAATATAAGCGGACGGCTTACATCAATAACATGCTTCTTTCTCTTTGGATCGATCATTTTCAATCCATTGATGCGAAGGCCTTTTTTCTTCAGGTATCCGAATTTCTTTTCGAATCTGTCAAGAGTGTCATAAAGTAACATGGACATTTTTTTTTGTACTGTGATACTGAATATTTTCTAAGCTTGTTGTTCTTTGCATGCAACAAGAGTGAGCACTGTTTCCAATGCAACAATTTCCTGTTTTTGATTTACTACCTGCACATACCATTCAACTACGCCCTGATCAAGTTGACCTTCACGTTTGTCTTTCTTTGTCTTTCTCTGACAAGTCAGTTTTACCTGTATAGTATCGCCGATGTAAACCGGTTGTATAAATCGTAAGTTGTCTAATCCGTAATTTGCCAATACCGGACCTTTTTTCGGATCAACAAATAAACCCGCTGCTGCAGAGATCACAAAGTATCCGTGAGCAACACGTTTTTCGAAGATCGAACCTTCAAGAGAAGTTTCATCCATATGTGCATAAAAGAAATCTCCACTTATTCCTGCGAAGTTGACAATGTCAGCTTCACCTACTGTTCTTTTATGCGTGATCAATGTATCTCCAACTTGTATCTCTTCAAAGTATTTGCGGAACGGATGAATGACATCTTCTTTCATCGCTGCTCCGGGCAGATACGTATTCAAAATCTTTGTGAGTGTAGTAGGGGAGCCCTGCAAAGCTGTTCTCTGCATATAATGATGCACACCACGAATTCCACCCATCTCTTCGCCGCCACCTGCACGTCCCGGACCACCATGTACCAAATGCGCAAGTGGTGAACCATGTCCGGTCGACTCTGCTGCACATTCCTGATTGATGATGACCATCCGCCCATGCATAGAAGCAGAGCCTAGTACGACTTGTTTGGCAAAATTGTTATCACCGGTCACAATCGATCCTACCAGACTTCCTTTGCCCATCCTTGCAAGCTCAATCGCTTCCTCAGTAGACCTGTAAGGCATAACAGTATTCACCGGACCAAACGCTTCTATTGAATGCGGTTCAGAATGTTTCATCGGATCTTTGCAATAAAGCAACATCGATGAAATGAATGAACCTCTTTCAGAATCTGCGCCTACAACATCTACTTTATCTAAATCACCGTATACCATTTCACAGGCATTTAATAAGCGGCGAACATTTTCTTTCACGTCTTTGACCTGATCTTTACTTGCCAATGGTCCCATACGTACACCTTCAACAGCAGGATCGCCAATTACATTTCCTTTCAATCGTTCTGACAAAGCTTTTATAACAGCTTCAGTCATATTTTCCGGAACAATTGTTCTGCGGATTGCAGTACATTTTTGTCCGGCTTTCGAAGTCATCTCACGAGTTACCTCTTTGATGAACAACTTGAACTCTTCAGTGTCCGGAGTTGCATCGGGTCCAAGAATAGAACAGTTCAATGAATCTGCTTCCATGTTGAACCGGATCGAATTATTGATGATCTCCGGTGAACTCTTTAACATTCTTCCTGTCTTAGCAGAACCTGTGAAGGTCACTACATCCTGACAAGTCAGATGTTTGAACAGATCCCCAACGCTACCACAGATCAACTGTAGTGAACCTTCGGGAAGTATTTTTGAATCGATAATTTCTTTTACAACTAATTCAGTCAGGTAAGAAGTAGAAGTTGCCGGTTTAACAATTGCCGGTACTCCAGCTAAAAGGTTGACTGCAATTTTCTCCAACATTCCCCAAACCGGAAAGTTGAAGGCATTGATGTGAACTGCAACTCCTTCTAAAGGTACGCATATATGATGACCGACAAATGAACCTGTCTTAGAAATCATTTCCATGTTGCCGTCGACGTAGAAAGATTCGTCCGGTAATTCACGACGTCCTTTACTAGCCATGACAAAAAGATTTCCGATTCCGCCGTCGATATCGACCCAGGAATCAGCTTTTGTTGCTCCCGTAGCACCCGAAAGAGCGTAAAAGTTCTTTTTCTTCTCATTTAAGTGCATTGCAAGTGCTTTGATCATTCTTGCACGCTCATGAAAAGTCATTTTACGCAATTTGTAGCCGGCTTCTTTTCGGCCATATTCAAGCATGGCTTCGAAGTCCAGTCCATTGCTGGTCGAAGTAAAAAGTTCTTCGCCGGTAATGGCATTAAACAGAGGAGTACCAAGACCTTCGCCTTCGACCCATTGTCCGAGAGTATAATTTTTAAGCTTTACAGCCATAGTTTTTTACAAAAGTTTAGGGCCTATTGGCCCAATCCGGCTAACCATGCGGTTTTCCGGGGATTTTGTGGTCTTTTATTCAAAATCAATTACTTAACTGAAGAAGACCGTTCATAAATGTGGAAGGAAATTGAGACTGTAAAGATACGCCAAAGTCGGTTGAAGTCAAGTTATTTACCCTATTAATTATCACTTTCTTAGAGAAAAAATCTGCCATTTTGTATTGACAGAAAATAGTTGATCGATTTTCGTTTTAAATCTTGTATTTGACTGAAAATTATCTACATTTGCAGCCCAAAATAAAAACTCCGTAAAAAAAACAAACATGTCAAATCAGTACGAGACAGTGTTTATCATGACTCCTGTTCTTTCGGAGGAACAGATGATGGATACTGTGACTAAATTCAAGAAAATCCTCACCGACAACGGTTCCGAAATTGTTTATGAAAACAACTGGGGATTGCGCAAACTGGCTTACCCGATCCAGAAAAAAAACACGGGATTTTATTATCTGATAGAGTTCAAATCTGAAGGTGATCTGATCAACAAAGTTGAGACAGAATTCCGGAGAGATGAACGCATCATGCGCTTCCTCACCGTTAAGTTGGACAAACACGCAATTGCGTACAACGAGAAAAAGCGTAAGAACGCTGCGTTGAAAAAAGAAGAAGAAAAAGTCGCTTAAACGAAAAAACGATGGCAGCACCAAACGAAGTACGTTACCTCAATCCGCCAGCGGTTGACACGTCAAAAAAGAAATACTGCCGATTCAAAAAGAACGGCATTAAATACATCGATTACAAAGACGGTAACTTCTTGTTACGTTTTGTAAACGAGCAAGGTAAAGTTTTACCTCGTCGCCTTACAGGAACTTCATTGAAATATCAGCGTAAGGTTGGACAAGCTATTAAACGCGCGCGTCACATTGCTTTGATGCCGTATGTATCTGATCTATTAAAATAAGGAGAACGAACCATGGACATTATCTTAAAACAAGATCTCGATAACCTCGGCTATGCTGACGAAATCGTAAAGGTGCGCCCGGGTTACGCTCGTAACTTCCTTATCCCAAATGGACTTGCAATTATCGCTAACGAAGAAAATCGTAAAGTTTTAGCTGAAACTATGAAACAACGTGCTCACAAAGCACAGAAAATCAAAGGTGGCGCTGAAGAACAAGCTAAGAAACTTGAAGCTATGGTCATTAAGATCGGTGCTAAAGTTGGTGAAAGCGGAAAGATCTACGGATCAGTAAACGCTCTTCAATTAGCTGATGCTCTTTCAAAACTTGGGTAGAAGTAGATCGTAAAAGATCCACCTTGACTCAGATCACATCAAAACACTTGGAGTGTACACTGCAATGGTGAACCTTCACAAAGATGTGAAAGCAAAAGTAAACTTCGAAGTTGTAGCTGAGTAATCAGTCTCTGACTTAAAATACAAAAGGCAATCAACGGGAGTTGGTTGCCTTTTTTTTGTATTCTTATTTCCCGCAGATTTACGCAGATAAGGCGCAGATAAATTCGCAGATCTTACTGTTGAGTATTGTGCTTGATCGAAGTTGAATTTTTGCTTGTATTTTTTTTTGATATTAAAATTTAATTGAAATTTGAAACGAAAAATCTGCGAATTTATCTGCGCCTTATCTGCGTAAATCTGCGGGAAATTTTTTAGGCTTCGATGTAAATTTATTGTTTTATGAATTTAATGGTTTTCAATTTATTGTCACGTTTCATAATCAGATAGTACATTCCATTGCTGAATTTTGAAATGTCAATTGTTTCCCCCTTAAATATAAAATTACTATAAACTTCCCTTCCTGTTGTATCAAATACTTTTATTTCTTTTAGTGGAGTATTATTGCTTTTATTTAATATTTGAATTCTATCTGATGATGGATTTGGAAAAATAGAAATTTCGTCGCGTTCAATTTCATTAGTATTTAAAAGCGTAGAGCAATATTCAGGATAGGTAACTGTATTCAAAAAAAATGAAGAATCTGACGGAAAAAAGGACGAGATATTAGATCCACCTGTAGATAAAGGCGAAGTGGCGGTTACCGAAAAAGTACATTGAAGTGGTGTTGAAATTAAACACGAGTCTTCAAATAATGTGTCGAAATGTATTTCTGTTCCTAAATATAAATCAATGATCTCGCGGTTTCGATAATTGAGTGTGTGATCCATGGATCCGTTTATTGAAGTCCATGTGTTGAATATTATAGGAACACCACTAGAATTTACTTTTAATCCAAAAGTTGGATAGTTGGAAGTTGATACCCAATATTTTCCTATTGCATAAATATTCCCATCTTCATCACTAACACATGACTTAAATTCCAAGGTGCTCAAACTTGGAATATTGTAACAATATGCCCAGATAATATTTCCATTGTCATCAAATTTTATAAAAGCAGCAGTTTGTGTTGAAGGGCCACTTGTAGAATAGCCGTTAACAGCAACTAAATATGTTGAGTCTTTTAGAGGTAAAAAACATTTAATTTCAGCCGCAGATGTAAACCATGCACTTACAACAGTAACATCCCGCCCTAGACTATCTACCTTAACAATAGATGGGATATGAGTAAAACCTGGACCATGACGTTGATAGTACCAAGCCCCACTCGTAAATGAAGGTAACATTTTTCCTAATGTATATCCATTTGCAGAAGATTCAATTCTGGTTTGCGTTGTAATTGTGTTTCCGTTTGTGTCTAACACCACAATACTCACATAATAACTCGGTGTAGGGCTAGATTGTATCGTTTGTTGAATATTCAGAACATAAACAAAATGGCCATCAAAAACACATCCATAGACTGCATTTCCATATGTAGGTGTTGTTTGTATTATCTCCCCATTAAAGTTCTTTACCCAAACTGTATTTCCCACAGTGTCCGCACGATAAACAAGATTTCCATACGCTCCATAAGTATCGGCATTAGACTTTTTAAAGTTGATTAATAATAGAAGTAAAATTGTCAGGAGTCGTACATGTCTTTTCATAGAAAGTAAAGATGCACTTTATCCTTTATCTGAAATCAAACAAATGGTTAAATACATTATTTGTCGCGTGAATCACTATATTTTGAGTATGAACTTTTCATAAAAATTGAAACGAATAGATCTGCGAATTTATCTGCGCCTTTTCCGCGGAAATCTGCGGGAAATATTTAAGCGTAATCATTCAACATTTACTATTGTTTAATAAATCTATTTCTAACCATCTGCTTTCCACTAATCAATTCTATATAATACAATCCATTCGAAAGCGAACTCACATCAATACTTTTTGAAGTTGCTTTTGTCTCGATGAGATTCTTACCCAGGTTGTCAAAGATCCTCACTCTGTAATCTTCACTTTCTTTCAAATCAAAATTAAATGAAATTTTATCTGTAGCCGGGTTTGGATAAATTGTCACTAAGCTTTCTGATTTCTCTAAATCGGATACCGATGTAATCGCTGACTGACTCCACTTACAAACAAACATATCCGTCGGCCAGTTTGCTGTTTGATTTGCATTGATCAATGTGAAAGCTCCAATTTGCATGGTGTCAGAATAATATAATCCTGCTATGTACATCGTCGAATCGTAGCATTTTATATCGGAACTATTCCGGAAACTTGCAGCACCTGTTAAAATAGTGTCTTGCGAAGTAATATTAAAGGATGGATCGTATCTGAATAGAATAAGTCTTGAATAAATTTCAAATGCCATTACACTGTTCCCCTGAGGATCCATGTTGAATTGAATGGAAGGGAAGAATGATTGAGCAATCGGACCAACTATCTCTCTGTCTATATTTCCATTCAGGTCAATTTTGATGATCTTGACTGTATCGCTATTATCTGTAAAATCATCAAAGGCCCAATACACATAGTTTCCGTTTAGTTGAAGACTGTTGTTATGATCAAACGTTATATAGTTTCTCGAATGAAACCACAATGCTTTAAAAGTACTGTCGTATTTCATTACGAAATTCTGATATGAAAAATTGAGATTAGCCTGTATGGAATCAAACACAGCAAAATTGCCGCATGTGCCACTTAAATAAACATTTCCATCATCATCGGCAATGATGTTTGTATTTGTTCTCGCTTCTGTATTGTTGTTGAATTCACTCTTGATTATATTACCTTGTGCGTCTAGTTGATGAAATGATGTAAAATCATTTACTGCTCCATTCATTTCAGAAGTGATATACATGTTTCCGTTTTGTGTAATGTAAAGATCGTAAGGACGGAAATCGTCTTGGACAGGATTGACATCATTAAGCCAGAGTAAAGTTCCGGCTTGATCAAATTCACAAATGAAACCACTGTAAGAAAAAATTCCTGAATGGATCGTTGTACCGTCAATTTCTAAACTGTCCATATAATATCCAATGATTACAGCATGATCAGTTGACGATAACTCAAGATCGGATATGATAACATCGCCGGGAAAAACTTTGTTCCATAAAAGCGTCTGAGCGTCATCTCTTTTTTCAATTTCAGAAGAGAGGTGATTAACGGAAGAATCCCTTTGACTCGCCAGATAGAAATTATTGGCCTGATCTTTCCGGATAGATATAGCTTGCGTAAGCGATGGCTTAGCCGTCGTATATGCCCAGTCGAAATTTTGAGCATCTGAACTTTTTGTAAATGTTGCTGTCACAACAAAGAAGAGAAAAAGTAGAGTGTTTTTCATGTATTTGAATTTTGCGTATGCAAGTTAAGGATATATCTATTTCCATTTATTGAATATTCAGGAAACTTGATGAACAGGGAAAAATCAATGATGAAACAGGAAAATTGAATTTTGACCGGAATAGAATCTTCAAAATCAAACAAAAAAAAGAAGGTCACAAAGTACTCCATGACCTTTCTTGATATGTTAGTATTAGTTGAGAATTATATATTAAATCAACTGTTCGGAGAATAAATTTCTATCAAGCCCCCACATTTTGTTGACATACATCTTTTTGAATCAGAGATAAAGCAGTTCTTGTGCGAGGAGTCCACGCGCTGCGCGAAATCATTTGAAAAGTTGAATCAGGGATGTAACCAATAATCGAAGATTTCAAATGATTTGGTGCGCGTGGTGGCCTTTTTTTGTTTCTTTTTTTGGCCAAACAAAAAAAGAAAAATTGAAAGTAATGGGCCTCAAGTTAGTACTCAGTTTCAATTGAAAATGTTTTATCGGACACTAATTATTATTTATCAAGGTTTCTCCATCACCGTCTTCAAATTCCTAAGCCCCATTTCCAGGTCCCCGCCGATTTGTTTGTCCATATCCATTATCAGATTAAAAATATTCATTGGGTAAGGAAAGGCGCCGTAGAATCCCCATTTAACTTTAGTAGAAGAACCGTCAACATTTTCAGTGATCATGTAGGCGTCATCTTCAGCCTCAAATGGAACTTTAAAGCGAAGTTTAACATCCATTCTCTCTCCTTCTGTGATCTTTAATATTTCCTGTTCTCCAACTCCAACATTTTCATCGGTACTTTCCCATGAAGAAATAAATCCAACTGTACCGTCTGTTCCTGAATATGATTTTTCATATTGGGATCAGCCATATTCCATTTACTGTAGTAATCCTGATTCTTAATATACTTTACATATTCCCATACATCTTGCTTCGGTTTGTTTATCACAATTTCTCTTTCAACGGCATAATCTTTCTTGACAAATAATGCAACAACTAATGGTATTGCAATGATGATTGCTATTACAATTAATATTTTCTTTAGAATTTTCATTTTAATTTTGTTTTTGTGTGGTGTACAATTGTTTTTGCAAGTATAAACTAAAATTAGAATTTTTAGAAATACACATCATAATTCAACCTACATGAAAATGTGTTTTTTAATCTCATAGATTATTTAATCCAAGAATTAATTTTTTACAATTTTATAAGATTGATTACTGATTTGGAGGATGTAAATTCCATCATTTAAAAACTCTAAATTTAAATTTAGAATTTTGCCGGTTGTATTGCCTTTTAAAACACATTGTCCCAATAAATCAATGATTGAATATTGTTCAGAATGATTTGATGGCATTTCAACAGTTAAATTCCCCGTACTTGGATTTGGAAAAATTGAAATGCCGTCATGTGTCTGGACATTATTCATTCCTGTGCCTATTGATTTCATTTTTTGGATAAAAATGTCAAAGTGAGTATTCCCATTTGCTACCATATTAAAAACTCCTGCACCCGGATCAAAATCAGATGTGTCCATGAATGTTCCAACCGTAAATATATTTGAACCGGGATCAAGTGCAATATCATAACCGATATCTGCATATTGTCCATCTGTCATTCCACTCCATACAAAGCTGCCTGCTGAATCGAGAATGTTAATATAGGTGCAACTACTGATAGGAAATAAATTGTAAACGTTCGGACCGGGATCGAAATCTGTTGTATCGAATGAATATCCGGTTGAATACACATATCCGTAACGATCAAGAGCAATTCCATAACCATGATCGGAACCACTTCCGCCAATCACTTTTACCCAATTCAAATCGCCGGTTGAATTTAATTTGGTTATAAAAAAGTCTTCCGTGTTTTGATAGGCGCTGAGATTATATGTTGCAGTACCCGGATCGAAATCAGATGTTCCCTGAAAAGTTCCTGTTATGTATGTGTTGCCTGATGAATCGGCAACCATCTCGTGTGCTTCCTCATAGTCCGGTCCGCCAATCTGTTTTGCCCAGATATAATTTCCTGCTGTATCAAGCTTTAACATGAAAATATCATAAACACCAAATGAAGTCATTGTATAAATATTCGGTCCCGGATCAAAGTCGCCATCGTTTTGAAAAACTCCCATCACATTTACAAATCCATCTTCTTTTAATGAGATTGAACGCCCTCTTTCAAGAGCTAGTCCACCAACACTTTTTGCCCAGATAAAATTTCCTGCTGAATCCATTTTCAGAATGAAAGCATCAGCAAAAATTCCTGATGTTAATGGAAAAGAATTCGGTCCCTGATCAAAATCTACAGTGCCTTCGAAAAAACCTGTAGTATATACATTGCCGACCTTATCCAGATCAATACCATAGCCAACATCGTCGGAAGTATTTCCTAAAGCAATTGCCCAACTTAAATTTCCCTGTGCATTCAATTTGCAAACGAAAGCATCATGACTTCCATTCGCTGAAGTTAAATTATACGTGTTTGCAGAATCAGGATCAAAGTCTGCGATATCCTGAAATTCACCTGTGATATATACATTTTGATTAGCATCTACAGCAATAAAATTACCATTGTCATTGCCAATCCCGCCCATATTTCTTGCCCAAACTAAATTTCCATTTGGATTTAGTTTCAAAACAAAAATGTCAGCTGGAATTCCCGGCGCTGTCAAATTGTAGACTCCTGCATTGGGATCAAAATCAACAGTGCCCTGAAAATTTCCGGTGACATATATATTCCCATCATTGTCGGTCGTAACTGAACTTGGATAATCATGTCCAAGGCTACCGGCTCTCTTTGCCCACTGAAAGGCCGGAATCTGAGCTTGTAGGTAAAAACACGATAGTAAGAGCGAGAATAAAAGGAGATATTTTTTCATGGAACAGAATTTTGAATATGATCAAACTAAAATGCACAATCATTATCTTTTAGCCAAGTTAAAAATAGAAAATTAATTTAAAGTTTAAAATAATTTTGTTTGTAAGCCTGCCTTGGTTTTTATGACCAATAATGAATCGTTATAAGTATTAGCCCACCCATTCACCATTCAGAAATCTAAAAAAGAAAATTCCCTGGAAAGTGAAGTTTATAGCAGAAAAAAGCAACAAAGAATAGTTGCTTGCCCATTTATTATCTGATTTTATACAAATGAATAACATCAGGTAAATTGAAATCAAAGCAAATTTCAGAAGCGCCAGTATATGTACATATGACCCAAAACTTAGCCAATAGATCATCAGGATCAGCAGACAGATCAGAATTTGTTTGACGCTGAATTTAAAATCTTGTTTCAGATAATAATCTACTGCTACAAAAATAAAAGCAGATGCCAGGACAAATCTGTTCAGACTAAATAAACTGCCCCCTCTGAACAATATGACAGACAATGTGATTCCTGACAAATAGGCCAGAGAAAATATTAATTCCGGAGGAAAGAATTTTATTGCGGAGGCTCTTTTTCTGATCATAAAAAACAATAGTAATATACCTGAAATTAATCCGACTAACATGGCAGTACCATCTAAACGCACAATTAATCCACCGGCCCAGGAAGTGAAAGGCAATTTAGGAAGCTGAAGTTCATTGCCCCACATTTTCTGTGCAGCAAAGAACTTAAACCATTCTCCGGTGTCATTGAATTGAACAAATCCTACTACTACTATCCCTGCACCACACACCAATAAGTAAATTCCTGTTCTTTGAAGAATCTGTTTCATTGAGCCATTACTAAAACATTCAACAATGATCAATGCCGGGATAAAGACTGTAAATGCAGGCCGGGCAAGCGTACAGAAAAACAAACCCGTTAGGATATATCCGAGTTTTTGTTGTTTCACGCCAACCAGAATTAAAGTTGAACAAGCAAAGAAGATGGATTCAGTATAGGGTAGATAGAAAAACATACATCCCGGAATACTTAGGAGTAAAATTAATTCCGGAACGCTTGGTTTGAATTGCTTGGCAAGAATATAAAATGAAATAAAAAAGATCGATGCGTTTATGATTGAAATTAAAGGCGGACTGACATTCAATAATTTCCAGAAAAATGGAAACAATGGAAAAAATGCTACACGGAATCCTTCGTAGCCATTATCTTTTATCCATGAATAATGTTCAGCATCCCAGTTAAGGAAGTTCGCAGAAGCTAAAATTCCGGGCATGAAAAATTTATTGACCAGGAAAAGAAGCACTGAAAAAGTAATATGTAAAGGCTAATAATTTTTAACTCGCTTTTAGACTTTAGCATATTTTCAAAAATTGAAACAGTAAACTATTTTACTTTTAAAATCCGGAAGGATCTGTTACTACCGTTCTCAAATTCAATTTTAATAAAATAAACGCCTTCCGAATTGTCAGTTAACGATACGAAATTTATTTCTGAATTTGAAAGATCTTTCAGTTCATTTACACATTTTCCCATGAGATCATACACAAGAATTCTGCTAAGAGGTGATTTGTCTTTAATTTGAATTGTAACAACTCCTGACGTCGGATTGGGATAAATTGAAAAATTCAGATCGTCGTTCGTTTCTTCGATACCAATTGGTGATAGCGTTTCTGTAAATGAAACTAAACTATATACAACCGGAGCAGTGACACTTGAATCCGAATTCAGATAGACCAGCAATGCATCGGAATTTCCTAATCCATAGCTTGATGTATAACCAACAATTGCAACTCCACCTTGAATTGTGTTGATCATGCTATAACCTTCCTCATCATTAGGCCCTCCGAAACTTTGTCCGCCATTAACTGAAAATCCTGAAGAGTTATACCTCGTCATAAAAATACTCTTCGCTCCATTTCCACTTGGATTTTTTTGTCCTATGAGAAAAAGTTCATTGTTAGAAATGGGAATGATTTTTTTAGCATCATCATCTTCTCCGCTTGCACTGTTATACGACCAGATCACAGTACTGTTAGTGTCAAGCTTAGTAACCAATGCATCATTTTTAGTAGAGTCGAATGGGGCTGTAGAACCATATGCGATCAGGTCGCCTGATTGGTCAATTGTACAACCATTTAATAAGTCTCGGCCAAGAAGATGAACTCTTTTCTCCCAGACAAAATTTCCTGTAAGATCAAGTTTTATCAGATAGCCATCCATACCGTCGGCATCTGTGCTGTCAATATATCCTGATAAATATATTGCTGTAGGACTCTGACAAATATTTTTAAAGGCATCATTTCCCGTACTTCCGAAATTATTTGTCCATGTAGTATCACCGGAAGAATTCAAGTGCAGAACCCATGCATCAGTTCCTCCATTACTGAATGAATAACTTTCTCCGGCAAGGAGGATACTCTGATCAGGCATTACTTCCACTGAATAGATAAAATCCCAGTCGCTTCCGCCATAATATTTCTCCCATAGTATTGTTCCTGATACATCAAGACAGATCAAATAACCATCGTATCCGCCATTGCCACCCGAACTGCTTGTTCCAGCAATGAAATAATTCCCGGAATTATTGATAGCAACAGAATAAGCAAGATCAGGTGAAACTCCACCAAATGCTTTCGACCACTCGTGTTCTCCTGTTTTTGTTGTCTTTACAACATATATTGCATTGCTCCCCTGACCGTAGCCATTCGTAATTCCACACATTAAAAAACCACTGTCAGGCGTTTGTACAATGTCTCTGAACTCCTCAAAATTCACTCCACCATATGTTCTGATAAATGCAGTATCTCCACCAAGTACATTAGCGGCTTTGATGTCGTTCACTACAAAGACTGTTAATATCAAAAATATGATCCGGAAAAAATGCTTTTTCATAGGTGTTGAGTAGATGGCAAGGCTTTGAACAAATATAATAACTAATAACGAACTAATTACTAATTACCGATCCTGAATTACGAATCTAAAAATCCATCACTCATACCTTAGTGCTTCAATCGGATCCAACTTCGCTGCTTTTGCTGCAGGATAAAATCCTGAAACAATTCCGACTATAAAACAAATGAATAATCCCAGGATGATCCAGTTCCATGGTATGATAAATCCGGAGTCAAGTAAAAGACTCATGATATTTCCAACGAGAATACCTAAGAAAACACCGATCAAGCCACCCATCTGACATATTAAAATCGCTTCAAATAAAAATTGTCGGCGGATGATCGAAGGAGTAGCTCCTAATGCTTTTCTGATACCGATTTCGCGGGTACGTTCAGTTACTGATACTAACATGATATTCATAAGACCAATTGCTGCACCAAGCAATGTGATGAATGCAATTACATATGCAATCAGTCGCACAAATCCGATCTGTTCGATGAACAACTGTGCAATGCTATCACTTTTTGTGATCTCAAACGTTTCCTCTTCTCCAATTCGCACGCCTCTGATTGTTCTTAGTAAACCGGTAGCTTCACCAATTGCAGGATCCATCATGGCAACATCGGGCACGCTCACATTTATTGAAAAAGACATCCCTTCACGATGGTAATTTTGTTTGACATTGAAAAGCGGGATCAGACAGATTTTATCTCCACCAAATCCGATAGCAGAACCTTTTTCTTTCAATGTGCCGATTACTCTGTATTTATTACTGCCAAGAGAAACGATTTTATCTATTGGATCAGATGTCAGAAAGAGTTTATCTGTAATATCTTTCCCAAGAATTACAACGTTGTCGCCATTCTGAATTTCATGTGCGGAAAAATTTCTTCCTCTGTCAATATTATAGCCCGCAGTGTTTACGTAATTTTCATTACCGCCTAAAATACTAACATTCGGATTGGTCTTTTTGTCATTCCATTTTACAGTGGAAGCGTGTGATGCATAGGTACTGATACTTACTGTTGCGGGAAATTTAAAATCATCTGCAAAACGTGTAGCCTGATAATAATCAATTGGCTTGAATCTTTTAGCTTTCCTTCCTTTGTTACCAATGCGGATATTCATTCCACGATTTTGAATGGTGAAAGAATTAGAACCCATGCTTTGAAAATTTTCACTGATCGACCCATTGATCGCATCTATGGCGGTAAGAATTCCTACAAGTGCCATAATTCCAATTCCGATAATGAGCGCAGTAAGAACTGTCCGCAAAAGCTGACTTCTGACGCTTTGAAAAGCTACCTTTAAATTTTCCGAATATTCCATACAAAAACTGATGTGAAAGTAGGAAATGCATTCAATTTCTTTATAAAAAAGCCGTTAAACATTGTTAAATGCAAGAATATGCTTCAAATCAGTCCGTTAAAGGGTTAAAATCAGCGTATAATTGTACAAAAATGTTTATTTTTGATTCAAGAAAATTAACTCACTAATCATAATTCAGAAAAATGAAAAAAGTCATCGCCCTGGTAGCATTCGCTGCATTCCTTTCAGTAAATACTTTTGCTCAAGAGACAAAGGTTGTATCTGATAAAAAGACACCTGCTGCTACTGAAAAAGCATCTTGCTGTACAAAAGCTACAAAAGCTTGTTGTAAAAACAATGCTTCTGCTAAAGCTTGTACTCCTGAACAAAAAGCTGCTTGTACGCATGAAGCTAAAGCTTCATCGACTCCGGCTCCGAAGTCAGAATCAAAATAATTCTAAAGAAATTTGGATTAAGCGGGTGATCAATCGGTCATCCGCTTTTTTTATGCTTGCTGATTTATCTATAAAATTTTCTGCAACAGATCAAGAGATGCAATTTCGTGTTTCAAATTTTCAGAATGAGGAATCCGGTTCGGATTAAAAAAATACAGCATCCCATCCTGCAGCTAATGCACCAAGTACATCTACTTCCAGTCCATCGCCGATCATAATTGAATCTTCCGGTTTAGATCCGGTAAGTTTTTCTGCAAATTCAAAAATGCGAATGTCAGGTTTCTTGAACCCTGTGTGCTCACTGATAATAATTTCTTCAAAATATTTTTTCAGATCTGATGCTTCCAGTTTTATATGCTGGGCTTCTTCAAAACCATTGGTAATAATATGGAGTTTGTATTTTGACTTCAGATAAGTAAGCACTTCGTGAGAGTGGGGAATAAATGATTTCTGACCGGACTTAATTTAATATAATCTTCGGATAATGCCTTTGGAGTAGTATCAGGATCCAATCCAAGGTCCCAGAATGTAAAAACAAATCGTTTATCACGTAATGTTGCTTTGTCAATTTTCCCCAGACGATATTCATCCCACATCATGGCATTTCTTTCTTTGTATGCGTGATGAAAACTTTCAAAAGTCTTTACGCCAAGACTAAAAAGATTATGTGTATGATATAATTCCAACAATGTTTCACTGGAATTTTTATCAAAGTCCCATAGCGTATGATCAAGGTCAAAAAAGATATGGTTGTATTTTTTCACAGCAAATATTCTTTAGTCTACTTTAAAATTTCGTGTATCGTTCGAGTCTGAGTTAATTGAAAGATTGTAGTTATCAGTAATGACCACGATGTAATGGAAACGAACATGTAGAAAATTATTTTCTTTTTGTTTTTTTCAAGTCTGCTCATAAAAAATGTACCTAGAGGGATTGAAAAAATGACAGGTGTCAGTGCAGCAAGACCCACCAATCCATATTTTCTCCAGATGCGGACGATCTTTCTTGTCCGTGATGTAAATATTTTTTTCTGCGGCGGCACCATACTTTCAACATACTGATAATGGATCTCGAGCAATTCCGGAGTGTCTGCTACCGGTGGCGAAAACATGGTGATGGTCCGAAAGCAAACTTAACGCTGCTTATTAAAATCAATGTCAATATCTTCAGAAAGCCTTCCATCTTACCCTGTATTCTCTAACGAAAGAGAAAAAATTAAATCGTATGAAAATGTAAATTGTTACAACTTACTTCCAAAAGCAAGATCACCGGCATCGCCAAGTCCCGGAACTATGTACGATTGAGCTGTTAACTCTTCGTCAATGGCAGCTGCCCATATAGTAACATTTTCAGGCATATTTCTTTTTACATATTCAATACCCTCCAGACTCGCAAGGGCACAAACTATATGTGTGTGTTTTGGAATTCCTTTATCCATCAATGCCTTAAATGTCATCACCATTGATGAACCTGTTGCTAGCATTGGGTCGCAAAGAATCAGCACTCTGCCATCTAATGATGGACTACCTACATATTCAAGTTTGATGTCAAAAGTGCCATCTTTATGATGCTTTCTGTATGCACTGATAAAAGCATTGTCTGCTGAATCAAAATAATTCAATAAGCCATAGTGTAGTGGAAGTCCTGCACGCAATATAGTTCCGACGATCGGTTGCTCTGATAACACAGGAACATTTGCAATGCCTAATGGAGTTGTTACATCTTTCAATTCAAAGTTGAGAGTCTTTGAGATCTCGTAAGCAAATATTTCTCCGATCCGTTCAAGATTTTTCCGAAAGCGCATTCTATCGCTTTGAATGTTGACATCTCTCAATTCAGCGACAAACTGATTGATGATAGAATTGCTAAGACTTAAATTACGGACCATAGTGGTGGGATTATTTAAACCAACGGAAAGGTATTGGCAGTGTGTTTTTTATGATTTGTAAATATACAATTTCTTGCGAACCATAACTGCGATAATATCGCGAAAGATCGTCATTCATGGAACCTTCAAAATCAAGCACTTTATCCTCGCTTTGATGGCTTTCAATGAAATGATCAATGATCAAACTCATGGAACCTGATTCACGGGCTTCTTTTGAGGTTGCTGAAAAAAGAAAAATGTAGGAGGAACAGGAGTGAAGAAAAACTGCTCCGGCAGTAATTTCACCGGAAAGATTTCTTGTAAAAAGGATTTCGATTTCTTTTCTGATGTAAGCCTGCTCCACCATTTTTTCGAGAAGATCGTATTCTTTATCGCCTAATGCTGCAATTTCTGCTCCCCGCTCTTGCCGGAAAATTTCTGTAAGTGTTCGCAGTTCGTTTCCGGATTCAATTTTTTGATTTGAAAGTTTTGCTTTTTTTAAATTTCGTTTTAAATTATCTGAATAATTTTTACGCAATTCATCAATAGAATTTTTAAGAGAAAGATGATGGGTTCTCCGTTTTGAAATTTTAAAATCGCCGAATGATTCAATCTGATTTGATGTATTCAGATTGATTTCTATAAGTTTGAATTTAGAAGGGATACTTTCTAAAAACAATTTTGTTTTTTCTGCATGAATAAATTCATCTTGTTTGAACAAGCCGCCCTGCTGTGTAAAAAATGGCTGAAATAAATAATTGAAACCATATTTCCTTCTTGAAGTTAATGGGAATACTGCCGCATAATCATCTTCAATTAAGGCTTCCCATCCGGGTGAAACAAGATCAAGATACCAGGATGCAGCATATGCAATACCTGCAGGAGAAGCTTTGATGCAATTATCCCACTTCGATTTGTCTATTTCACTATGGCGAAAATACCTGATCAATTTTTATGTGCTGCTTTTACAATGTCTTCATAAACTTCTTTCCAGCCTTCCCATGGCTTTATATCTGAAATTGATTCATTGTGCCACAAAGACATGAACGTTCCATTTACTGCTTTTACTTCTTTTATCAGCGGACCAACATAGCTCATTACTTCAGCTGGTTGAACTTTCATGTAAAAACGTAGTGTTGCATCCATTACTGCAAAGGGATGAATGCGTAATCGTGTCGGAGTATCTCGGCTTAGATCGTAGAAGTAAAAGGAAGAACAAATTCCTGCGCGAAAACCTACTTCACCTGAAAAGCCCATAGTATAATCATCCGTAATATCATACTCGATCAGATTATGGTATGTTTCCGGTAATTTCATTTTCAGAAAATGCTGACGGCTTTTGGTAATGTCCCGGCGGACAATTTTCTCAAGACGTTTTTTCTCGAGAAACAATTTTGCTACATCCTGATTGGAAGCATAAGATGGATGGATTCCTACTTCACAATAGTCTGCGATCTGTTTTATCAGTGACTGAAATTTCTTACGACTTCCGGAAACATTTTTATCGTTCTCCGCATAGTCGCCAAGAAGAAAAAAGTAGATCGAGCTGATTTTATACTTATTCTGAATCTCAAATAAATGATCGTAAGTGTAATATGGATCCGGCTTCTTATTTAAGATTACCGAAAGCCTTTCAATGACTGCAGAAAAATCGAATCGGCTTAAAGAACGTAAAATGCTCCACTTGTTCTTAAAAAACCTTTTTCTTTAAATGCCCAGGCATTGTCAATATCTATCGTTGAAACGTACTGATAGCTTTGTTCTTTAAATGTCAATTTCGGAAATGCTTCTGCCAGGATCTCGCGGATCTTTTTTGCATAAATATTTACAATTGGTTTATGCAAAAATCCTTTTTGAAATGCCATACTCTGTGCTGCATCAAAACGTTCATGTTTGTCTTTTGTAAAAGGTAGATATTCTTCATACCTGCTGACCATATAAAATGATGCGGCAAATGGATCAAACGGTAAAACGTATTTGGGATGTGTTGCAAAAAATGCTTTCGTATCCTGCCAGTCAAGTACAGAAAGATCCTGCTGCTTGATCTTTTTTTCGAATAAAAATTGTGTGGCAAAGAAGAACAGTTCTTCTCCAAATTGCTTTTCGCTGTAATTGAATTTCGGTCCGTTATAGAAAATAAACTTATCTACGTCGTGAGTAATTTCGAATTCAATGCCTACCAGATCGGTTAGCATCAGATCAAAAATGTACCTCAGACGAGGAGTGGAAGAAGTGGTATATACTAGGACCAACGGGGAGTTTAAATGTTGGGCTAAGGTATGAAAATGTTTCTCAAAAATGTATTCAACACTAAGATCACTAAAATTCGTCACAAGAACACAGTGTGATATTTACTTTCACTTGTGCTCTTGTGCCAAAAACTTAGTGGTCTTAGTGTTAAAAAAATACATTTCACATTCCTTTCAAATGACCCCTTCATCCGCAAAACTATAATATCCATTCTGGGTAATGATTACATGATCCAATACAGAGATCTCTAATACCTTCCCGGCTTCAACAATATTTTTCGTTAGTTGAATATCGGCTGTACTTGGTTGAGTATTTCCGGAAGGATGGTTATGGCAAAGTATAATTGACAAAGCTTTCTGGTCAAGTGCTGCTTTAAAGATCATCCGTGGATCGGCAACTGTCCCACTCATTCCTCCTGTACTGATCTGTTGTTTGCTGATGATCCTGTTCGCGCGATTCAGAAAAAGTACCCAGAATTCTTCGTGTAAAAGATCGCCCAATAAAGGCTGGAAAATATCTACAGCATCTTTGCTACCTGTCACTTGAATTGCCTTTGTATCCTGAACTTCTTTACGACGCTTTCCCAGTTCAAGTGCTGCAAGAATGGTTATTGCTTTGGCTTTCCCAATGCCTTTCAGGCGCATCAGTTCCTGTACATTCAACCGACTGAGTTTATTCAGATTGTTATCGCATTCCTGAAGAATTTTTCTGGCAAGTTCAACTGCACTTTCATTCTGATTTCCGGTTGAAATGAGAATGGCAATTAATTCCGCATCGGTTAAAGTATGTCGGCCTTTTAGCATTAATTTTTCGCGGGGACGATCTTCTTCCGACCATGATTTTATACTTAGATGGTTTTCCATCTTGCAAGAAAAGAAGTAATAAAGAATTCTGCATCCAATAAAAGCGGGGAACTCTGCGAAATTTATGGCAAAAAAAAAGGGACTCGCATAAGTCCCTTCTTTTTTACTATGAAAACCGATTATTTTAAATGCGTTAAGTGTATAGCTAATTCACTTTTTAAGTTAGAAGCTTTGTTCTTGTGGATCACACTTTTTTTGGCAAGACGGTCAAGCATGGAAGCAAGTTTCGGAAGTTGCGCTGTAGCATCTGTCTTACTTGTTACTGCACGGAAATTTTTAATTGCATTACGAAGTGTTTTAGCCTGATAACGGTTTGTATCTCTTTTAGCTTCGTTGCTGCGGATGCGTTTGATTGACGATTTATGATTTGCCATTGTAAATTTGGTTTCTTTTAAGTTCTTATCAGCCAGACGTATTTCGCTGACCCGTATTTATTTTTGGGGATGCAAATATACGTAAACAGATGAATAATGCAATATTTATCAAGATGTTTTTGTGAGAAAACCTGATTTTGTAAAGTATTGAAAAACAGCATTATATGCAAAAAGTCATTGATTTTAATTCGTAACACGGTGCAAATAATTGCTACTTTTGTGACCTCACATTTATGAAAGAACTCTCAAAAAACTCAATTATAGGCGTTATTGGAGCCGGAACCATGGGTGCCGGAATTGCTCAGGTAGCCGCCACTGCAGGTCATTCTACGATTCTGCTCGATACAAATCATACCGTACTTAAGAAGGCAGAGGAATCGCTAAAGGCTACTTTTGTAAAACTGGTAGAAAAAGGAAAGTTTACAACTGAACAGGTTTCTGAAATAATCAACAGAATAAAATTTTCATCTGCCTTAATGGATTTTGGCAAATGTGATCTGATCATTGAAGCAATTGTTGAAGACCTTGCTGTCAAGCAAAGTGTTTTTGCAGAAATTGAATCGATCGTTTCCGATGATTGCATTATCGCTTCTAATACTTCTTCGTTATCCATTACTTCAATCGCTGCTGCTTGTAAACACCCGCAGAGAATAATTGGAATTCATTTTTTCAATCCTGCACCATTGATGCCATTGGTAGAAGTAATTCCTTCTATCACAACTGATGAATTGCTGGCAGAGAAAATTAAATCGTTTTTATCCGGATGGAAAAAAACGATCGTCATTGCGAAAGATACACCCGGATTTATCGTGAACCGTCTCGCTCGTTCTTATTACGGAGAATCTATTCGCATCTACGAAGAAGGTTGGGAAGGAATTCCGTCCGGGACTAAAGGATTTGCAACAATTGATTGGGCATTGAAAGAAATCGGTGGATTTAAAATGGGTCCGTTCGAATTAATGGATCTTATAGGGAATGATATCAATTACAAAGTAACGGAAACTGTGTGGACACAGTTCTTTTACGATGCACGTTACAAGCCATCGCTTACTCAGAAAAGATTGTTCGAAGCAAAACGGTTTGGAAAAAAATCGGGCGCGAAAAAAAGAAATTCTATTCATAAGAAGATTCAGCTCTAAGAGCGTCAAAAAATAATATGGCTGATTTTAAATCAACAATAGACAGTGCTTTTGCTTTTCAAGGTGATTCCATATTGATTGGAACTGCAATGCTAAACAAAGAAGCAGTTGTCAATACTCATGTCAAATGGCCTTTGAATATGGTCAGCAGACATGGACTCATTGCCGGTGCTACCGGAACAGGTAAAACAAAAACGATCCAGCATCTTGCTGAATCACTTTCTGAAAAAGGTGTAAGCGTTTTAGTGATGGACATCAAAGGTGATCTCAGTGGTGTTGCAAGACCCGGCACTGATAACCCGAAGATAGCAGAACGTGTTGCTAAAATTGGTATTGAATGGAAGCCCAAACAATATCCGGTTGAATTGATGTCTATATCCGGTGAAAAAGGATTAAGACTACGTGCAACGGTTTCTGAATTTGGTCCGTTGTTGCTTTCAAAAATTCTTGAACTAAACGACAATCAACAAGGTGCTGTCACAATTGTATTTAAATTTTGTGATGATCATCAGATGCCTTTACTGGATATAAAAGATTTCAGAGAAGTGTTACGGTATGTGACAAGTGAAGGCAAGGAACATATTAAAGAATATGGTTCGATCAGTCCTGCAACTGCAGGTGTGATCATGCGGAAACTTCTCGAACTCGAGCAACAAGGGGGAAGTCAGTTTTTCGGAGAAAAATCATTTGAAGTAAATGATCTTTTGAGAAAGAACTCGAATGGTCATGGTTATATAAACATCATCCGACTTTGTGATATCCAGGACAAACCGAAATTATTCTCGACTTTCATGCTTTGTTTACTTGCGGAGATCTATAAAACATTTCCCGAAATGGGGGATAAAGCTGCACCGAAAATTGCAATCTTCATCGATGAAGCACATCTGATCTTTAACGATGCAACTGATGCTTTAATGGATCAACTTGAACAAGTGATCCGCCTGATCCGATCGAAAGGTGTAGGAATTTATTTCTGTACACAAGTCCCCGGCGATATTCCTGAATCTGTATTAAGTCAGTTGGGTTCAAAATTCCAGCATGCTATGCGTGCTTTCACAGCGAAAGACAGAAAAGACATTAAACTAGTTGCACAAAATTATCCGGAGACAGAATTTTATAAAACGGATTCACTTATTACAGAAATGGGAATCGGTGAAGCGATGATCTCTGTATTAAATGAAAAGGGAATTCCGGCTCCATTAGTACATACTTTGTTGGCTCCACCGTTTACGCGAATGGATATTCTTACTCCTGAAGAACAAAACGAAATTGTAAACAATTCCAGCATTGCCCGTTCATATAATGAAGTGATTGACAGAAGCAGTGCATACGAAATGCTTACAAAGAAAATTCAGGGTGAGTCGGCGCCGTCAATAGAAGAAAGTAAAAAAGAAAAGTCCTCACAAAAAGAAGATGAAGGATTTGATATTAGCGGCAGAATTGCTGCGGTTTCAAAAAATCCTGTTGTGAAACAAGTCGCACGTGAATTAACCCGCGGGTTGATGGGAATGCTTTTCGGAACAAAACGCAGATAAGATATGAGCGAAGAATCTCTTGCAAATAAAGTTGTATCTAAAATGTATAACCACGACGGATTCAGTCAGTGGCTAGGAATTGAACGCATTCATGTAAGTGAAGGAAATTGCACCCTACGAATGACAGTAAGAAAAGATATGCTGAACGGATTCAAGATCGCTCACGGCGGAATTACGTATTCACTCGCCGACAGCGCACTTGCATTTGCTTCTAACAGTCATGGACGAATGGCGGTGTCTGTAGAAACAAGTATCTCACACACAAAATCTGTAAAAGAAGGAGATGTGATCACTGCAGTTGCAGAACAACTTTCATTGACAGATAAGATCGGAGTATATTCAGTAACAATAAAAAATCAATTGGATGAAACGGTGGCGTTGTTTAAGGGTACTGTCTACCGGACGCCAAAGCAATGGGAAGTTTAAGCATAAAATCAAAATTTGGTTAAAGGTCAAGAGTCAAAGGTCAAAGGTTATTTAGTGCACCTAAAAATTAAATACTGACCTCAAATTCAACTGATCCCAGAGGGATCACATATCGGTAGAAAAAAAAAGATAGCATCAGCATTGATCCCAGAGGGATCACATATCGGTAGAAAAAAAAAGATAGCATCGCATTGATCCCAGAGGGATCACATATCGGTAGAAAAAAAGATAGCATCAGCATTGATCCCAGAGGGATCACATATTGGTGCGATAAAAAAACGAATCATTAATTGGTGTTTGAAAAAATTAACACCACATTTATCAAAATCATGACCAACGCCTATATAATCGATTACATCCGCACCCCCATCGGTAGCTTCGCCGGCACATTAGCAGCGATCCGCACCGATGATCTTGCCGTAATCGTTCTCAAAGAAATAATCAAACGCAATCCGAATGTAGATTTCACTCAGATTGGTGATGTCATTCTCGGCTGTGCAAATCAGTCCGGTGAAGACAACAGAAACGTTGCCCGCATGGCTGCATTGATGGCAGGATTGCCGATCAATGTTCCGGGAGAAACTGTGAACCGACTTTGTGCTTCAGGATTATCTGCAACAGTTGCAGGCGCCCGTGCAATTATGGTTGGCGATGCAGAAATGATAATTGCCGGTGGTGTGGAAAATATGACGCGCGGTCCATGGGTAATGTCGAAGACGAGCACACCGTATGGTCGCGATGCACAATTGTTCGACAGTAGCTTCGGCTGGAGATTCATCAACCCGAAAATGAAAGAACAATTCGGAGTTGATGCTATGGGAGAAACAGCGGAGAATCTTGTCGACCGTGATAAAATCTCACGCGCTGATCAGGATAAATTCAGTTTCAGCAGTCAGCAGAAAGCAAAAGCTGCTCAGGAACGAGGAAGATTCACAAAAGAAATTGTACCCGTAGAAATTCCACAGAAGAAAGGTGAAGTGAAAATGTTTGACAAAGACGAATTCATGAAACCTGATTCATCTCTCGAAGGACTTTCAAAATTAAAGCCTTCTTTCAGAAAAGAAGGAACAGTCACTGCAGGAAATGCTGCCGGTTTAAATGACGGAGCTGCTGCACTTTTACTTGCATCAGAAGCTGCTGTAAAAAAATATAATCTGAAACCACTTGCAAAGATCGTTTCAATGGGAGCGATAGGAGTAGAGCCGCGCATCATGGGAATTGGTCCGGTCGAAGCAGCTAACATTGCTTTGAAGCGTGCAGGAATTTCATGGAACGATATTGACATCATCGAATTAAATGAAGCATTCGCTGCACAATCACTTGCTGTAATTCGTTCATGGGGATTGAAAGATGACGATAAACGAATCAATCCGAATGGTGGTTCAATTGCATTAGGTCATCCGCTAGGAATGAGTGGTGCAAGGATCATCGGTTCTGCCGCTCTTGAATTGCATGAACAAAACAAACGGTATGCACTGGCAACAATGTGTATTGGAGTAGGACAGGGTTATGCAGTTGTGATAGAAAAAGTATAAAGAAATTTCCATGGCAAATATTTTTGAATTCAATGGTTACAAACCTGTCGTACACGAATCATCGTTCATTCATCCGAATGCAACGGTAACGGGAAATGTGATCATTGGAAAAAATGTATATATCGGTCCGGGTGCAGCCATTCGCGGCGACTGGGGTGAAATAATTATCAGTGACGGTTGCAATGTTCAGGAGAATTGTACAATCCATATGTTTCCGGGTGTAACGGTTCTGTTAAAAGAAAATGCTCACATAGGACATGGTGCCATCATTCATGGTGGAACAATAGGAAAAAATGTTCTCGTTGGTATGAATGCCGTTGTAATGGATAATGTAATCGTCGGTGATAATTGCATTATCGGTGCTTTGTGTTTCGTCCCCGATGGAATGGCAATTCCGGAAAGAAAGATCGTAGTCGGTAATCCCGCAAAGATCATCAAAGACGTCAGCGACGATATGATCGAATGGAAAACCAAAGGCACGAAATTGTATCAGGATCTTCCGGCAGAGTTATATGCCACACTGAAGCCGTGTGAACCGTTGCGGGAAGTACCTAAGGACCGGCCGAAACAACAAGATGTTTATCGCACCTTTAAAAGTGAAAAGTGAAAAGTGAAGAGTGAAAAGTGAAAAGTGAAAAGTGAAAAGTGAAAAGTGAAAAGTGAAAAGAGGATAGCCCGGTGAATTCGATTCATCATTTGAAGTAAAATTTATTAAATTGAAATTTAGTAGGTGGTGCTACTCACTACTTAACACTTACTATTTACCCAAAGAAATATGTGCGGAAGATACGTTGTAGTCAGCAAAGTCGAAGTAATTGAAAAACGGTTCAACGTAACTGTTCCCGAACTTCCTTTGAATGTATTGCCGTCTTTTAACATTGGTCCGGGATCAATGGCGCCAGTTATCACGAATGATCAACCAACAAAAGTTCAGTTTTTTCAGTTTGGTTTGACCCCATTCTGGGCGAAGAAAAAAATGTATTTATTCAATGCACGTGCAGAAGGTGATGGAAATAAAGAGAACGATCCGAATTACACAGGAGGAAAAGGAATTATTTCTAAACCATCTTTCAAAAGAGCAATTCGCTCACAACGATGTTTAGTTATCGCTGATGCTTTTATAGAAGGCACCACCAACGAAGGACTCAGTCATCCATATGTCGTATATCTACGCGACCAGCAACGACCATTTGCTTTCGCCGGCATCTGGGAAAAATGGGCTGATCCTGAAACCGGTGATATAACCAATTCATTTGCAATCATAACCACTGTTTCAAATTCATTATTGCAAATGATCCCGCATCATCGTTCGCCTGTTATCCTTTCGCAAAGTCAGGAACGCAAATGGCTGAAAGCAGAACACCTCAACGAGATCACCGGAATGCTCGAACCTTTTCCATCTGACCAGATGAATGCTTATCCCATCGACAGCCGCATAAAAAATCCACGCGCAAATGACAGACAACTCATGGATCCAATCGGCGAACGACTTTTACCGGAAACAGAAACTGTTGTGAAGACTTCGTTGCAGTTGCAGGGGATGTCGTTTGGAAGGGGTTGAATCAAGACAATGGGTTTACCTCTACGATAAAAAACCAAAATTCATTTCAAACCTTTTCTCATTTATTATAAAAATTTCCAATCCCAAATGTTAAATTTTTATCCCAAGGTGTATTTCATTATATAGAATTCTATATTCGCTATTGAATTGCATTTACCCTCCACGTTTTTTGTGTTGCATTTCATTATTTAATTATTCATTTATCATTCTTAATTTTTAATTCTACTACTATGAATACACGTACTCTTTCTATTCGGCTTACTGGCTATTTAATTTTCTTTTCTAGTTTCGATTGCAGTGCACAGAACACCTATCCTGTTATGTCAATGGATGTGGCCACTGAAGCTGTAGGTAACCATCTTACAGCTGACAGTCTTCCAATTTTAACCGACACAACTATTTTCGATGTGGGTATGAACTTGAATTTATACGACACAACGAATATACAAAGTATCGAAGTCAAGATCGGTTCAAGCCCGGGTGCATCTGATGTTTTTTCCCGGAATTTTACATTCGATGTTTCCGGTTCTCTGGGTAGCGGCATTTCCTACTTAAGAGATGAATATGCCATTCATCTTGGTCTTGGAAATCTGCAACAAATGCTTTCTTATTATTCGCAAGTCAGGATCCAGCGAACGGATGGCAGTTACAACACAGCAGTTGTCTTCAATCGTTAATTATTTCACATTTTTTAAAAAACCTCCCTCATGAACTCAAGAACTACCTGGTTGAATAAATTCATCCTAACGATACTTACTTCATTTTTAATTTCAACCTCCCTTCTTGCCGGAAACTATACATGGAATGGCGGAACATCTACTGCTTGGGGCACGAGTACCAATTGGACACCAAATGGTACGCCATCAACGAATGACACCGTAACCATTGTAACCGGCTCCAATAATGTTTACATCGCTGCCAAGACGGAAGTAAAACTGTTGACCATGACCAGCGGTACTTTGAATCTTCAAAGCAATGAACTTTCTGTTGGGGCAAATTCCTTTTTTAATGGTGGAACTGTTACCAATGGACTACTGACATTAATTGGAACTAATCACACTTTTGCAGGATCAACGATCAGTACAAAAGTTAGTGCCAGATGTACAAGAGTATTTTTAAATGGTTCTGTCTTTAATGATAGTTTAAAAATCGTCATTCCTTCAACCGGGAGAGTACATGCAAGCAAAGGAGGAAATACATTCAATGGTCCTGTTTCAATTACGGATAGTGCAATAGCAGGAATCACACTTGCAGATTCACTACCGGATATTTTTAATTCAACCCTGGATCTTTATAATGCTAGTACAGCAAACATCTTCATTGCTCACAAAGCAACAGGATGTCAATTCAATGGAACTGTCAGTTTCAATGGACCGAACATTTATTCTAACTATTATGGCAGTGCTACATACACATCCAATATTATTTTAAATAACGCAAGCGGCAATTTTTTCTTTGGATATTCAACCGGTTCCTGTACACAAACAGCAGGAAATAAAATTAGCATTGGAGGTTCAGGAATGTCATCCGGTCAGTTGTATCTAAGAAATTTCACATCTTTGGATTCTTCATCAAAAATAACACTTAACATGACTGGTACGGCCAAACTTTATTTTGAAAGCGGTTCCGTATTTTACGATTCCATTTCAGCAAGTGTACCTTCTTTGTATTTGAATGGTTCAAAATTTCATGGTGTTACTATTCTTGAAAGTACGGGAAGTTCCAATGTAACTTCAACTGGAGGCTGCAGTTTTTATAATCAGATGAGTTTTGAGAACGATCTAAGCACAAGTGCTATCTATTCTTTCGCTAATGCACAGACAGATACATTTTTAATGTCTTCAAGTTTTACTAACAAAGGCGGTACCTTTACGTTAAACAAAGGATTGTTTTATGGAAAATGCAGCATAGACAATAAAGCAGCCAGTGTAGGAGAGGGGTTTTATATTTCCTCTACCGGAACCTGCACCTTCAAAGATTCTCTTTATTTTATTGAAATCAATAGTCCAGGCGTCCGCTTTGGAAGTAGTGGTGGAATAACTGTACTCGATAGCAATAGTACTTTTGTCACTGAAATCAGTACAGGCGGAATCCTCTTTATGCAGAACGTTACCAAACTCAGTACAAGTACCTTGACAATGGAAGAATCTCCATCTGAGTTAACTCTAACTTCCGGTAATAGTTTCAATGGTAACTTCAATTTTCATGGTAATTCGATTGTCTCAACTGGAACAACATTTAATTCAGCTACAACTTTGAAGATGCATCCCACATCCAATCTTACATTCGGTGGCGGCAACACCTTTAATGGAACAACGATCATTCAGGATTCAAGTTCGACTGCTCACAATACATACCTTGCTAATAGCACAGCTGACGATTACAATGCGAACGTCACCTTCATTCAAAAAGGTACGAGTGTTAACTTATACCCGGCTTATACAAAGAATTCAACTTTCTCAGGTAACATTACAACTGATGGAACTTCATCAATGCAATTTGGTGGAAATGGTGGAACAGTAGTTTTTGATGGTACATCTGCCCAATCAATAAACAGAGGCACAACATCACTTTATCCAACGATAAAAAAACTACAGGTGAATAAGGCAAGTAATTCACTCACCATAAATTCTCCACTTATTGTTTCAGATTCTTTGCAATTAACAAATGGACGAATCAATACCGATACAACCAACTTACTTTCGATTTCACACGGCGGAAAACTAATTGGTGGAAGTGACTCGACTTACATCAACGGCCCGTTAAAGAAAACCGGAAACGCTGCTTTTACTTTTGCAGTGGGTTCTTCTTCTCTTGCATATCCGTATCATCCGCTTGAAATCACTGCGCCAGTTTCGTCTACAGATTCCTACACTGCACAATACTTTCCGACAGGACAAAATTTTGGTTCAGTATCAGATACTTCAGTTGATAATTTAAATGAGTGTCAATATTGGAGGCTGACTCGAAATTCAGGTGTTTCAAAAGTGAAGCTAAAATTAAGTTGGAATAATGACACATGTTTACTACTGTCGCCACAAAATGTTAGAGTGGTTTCTTGGGATAGTATTAAATGGAAAGATCTCGGAAACAGTGGATATTCAGGCGACAGTATCAAAGGTTATACTGCTTCCTCTGATAGTATAGAGAATTCCACCTATGTTACTCTTGCTCTAAGAAAGTGTTTATTCTTTCATTCAACGATAAGTTCTAAGTCTGTATCTTGTGAAGGTCGTTCTGATGGTTTTGGAGAAGTGTCTCTTTACAGAGGCACTCCGCCATATTCATTTAGTTGGGAGCCAATAATGGGGGATAAAAAGTATAACGATGGGTTGAGTCCAGGTAAATATTACATTACAACTAAAGATAGTAAAACTTGTCAATTAAGAGATAGTATTACTATTGAAATACCAGAACAAATGGAAGCTACCTTTACTATTGACTCATCTGATTGCGGATTAAAAAATGGAAGTATTTCGGCGTCATTATCAGGAGGAGAAGGGCCATATAATTATTTTTGGCCGGAACTGGGAATAAGAGATTCAACTGCTTCGAGTATAAAAAGTGGAAAATACTCGCTCGTTGTTACCGATTCCATAGGATGCACAGCAGGTTTCTCAGCCACTCTTTCTGATAAAAATGGTCCGACAGGAAGCATAACAGAGTTACTTGCAATTTCTTGCTATGGCCAAACTAGCGGTGAACTTAAATTTGAGTTAGGCTGGTCAGATACTACTATATCAAAGTTTCAATGGGATAGAAGTATCTCGGATACAGATAGTATTATTTCGGAAATTGGTGCAGGAATGAAAGGATTACAGGTTATGGATGCTAATGGTTGTAGTTCTTTTTTTAATTATTTACTTACAGAACCAAAAGAAATTAAAATTAATTTTAATGTAACCAACTCTCATTGTTCTCTCTTTGATGGAAGTATAGTTTCATTAGTCACAGGTGGAGAAAGACCATATGTATATAGTTGGAGTAGTTTAGGAAGTGATTCAGTAGAAGGTGACTTGCGCTCTGGGTACGATACGTTAACTGTAACCGACAATAATAATTGCCAAGCTATTTCAATTGCGGAAATTTTAGATGACGATGGGCCAATTTTAGCGCCACATATTCTTTCTGCAGCTAATTGCTTTAATGATCCGAATGGTAGTGTAGCTATTGCTGTGACTTCCGCCACTGCTCCATACAATTTTACATACTTTCCCGATGGAGAGAATAAGGATACACTTTCCGGATTGTCTGTTGGAGAATATTCTGTAGTTGTTGAAGATGCGAATGGTTGTTTACAAAAGAAGACTTTTGTGATTCCAGGTTACGACCCATTAGACATTAGTTTGTATACTGAAAATGCAAGTAACGATTCTGTAGGTGATGGTAAAGCTTTTGCCTTTGTATTAGGTGGGAAAACGCCTTATACCTATTTATGGTCTGATAGTTCAATCTTGGATTCGATAAGTAATTTATCATTAGGAGATCACTCTTTAATTGTAACTGATCAAAATGGGTGTATTGACACGGCATTATTTAGGATTAATACTACAATGTATCCTGTAGATGAGCAGTTTCAATGTAATAATTCACCTATTCCTGGATCATGCCCTCCAATTACTATAACCTGCCCTTCTCCTTGTACTTCAATTTCGATTGATATGGTTGCAGATTTCGATGCAGATCCTACTGGTACTTCATCATCAGAATGTGCATTTGAATCAGCTGCAGAATTTTTGCAAGGTTTAGACCCAGATGTTGAAAAAACAATATTTATTCCTTTTGGTACTTATATAGTTGGAAGGCAGGAAAATGGTTCAGGATATTATTTAAAAGGTAACAACGTTCTATGTTTTGATGGTATTAATAATTTAACAATTGAGGGCGAAATATTTTATGATGATACCACGACATTGATTTTTGAAAACTGTATGAAAATTGGATCTTTTGATTATCCCAATAATCCGGATGACAGATTACTTATGTGTGTTGATGCTCAAGAATGTGCTTATAATGGAACAGATTATAGTCATATTGCCACTATGGGGCAAATGATTCATTTAAATGAATGTAATAATGTCACAATAAGAAATCTTAAGTTGGACGGTAATCTTGATAATGTAATTGTTGGAGGTGCTTGGCCGAATGGAATGCCATACGATGGAATATTTTTAAATGCATGTCATATTTTTACAATAGAAAATGTAATTACTCAGAATTTTGGTCATGATGGAATTTGGATAAATCATCGTAAAAGTCATTTTAGTGCAAGTCACCAGATTGCTATTCCAAATTTTGCAAATGTAGGTGGCTTTATTAATAATGTTAAATCGACAAATAATTGTAGAACTGGACTTGTATGGGCCGGAGGCAGTGGATTACAAGTGTTCAACTCTGAATTTAGTTGGAATGGAATGCATCGTTATACTTTACAGATGGCAGCTGGTTTAGATATTGAATTTGAAAATAGTAATTTCGCAAATACAAACGGATATTTTTACAATTGTAGGTTTGAGTACAATAATTTTTATGGAATGGTAAATGATGCTCACGCCCAAGTAAATGAATTTACCTCTGCACCAAATTCGTCCTTTAACAGAGATCATATTTTTCGTTTATGTACATTTATTTCAGCCTCTCGACCAAATAGTAAAGCAATACATCCAAATACAAAAGGCATGCATTTTATAGATTGCGATCTTTACGGGTGGTGCGCAAATGCGTATCAAAACGCGCGTTTCTATTTAGGAACAAATGGGCAATTAATAACTTTTCCAGATCAATCGACTTCATTTACGGGTTGCGATTTTTTCGAAGAGTATACAGATCCAATTGACAATATTACACGATCCTTTGGTTGGGATGTAGATGAAACAGGTACTGGTTGTCCCGTACCTTGGCATCATCCACTGGTTGAATTCTCAACAGGTTTGGGGGTACGATTTATAGGTTCAACAATTACAACGAACTATACAATGAAATGGATTCTACTTTCAACTGACGGACAACCAATCATTGTTCCACGTGCTTTATGGAATGTAATTGATATTGGACCATCTGGTGCATCTTCAATTTGGAGGAATTTCGGATTGAATGCATGCGATCCGATTAGTTGTGAAAGAAACCTCGGCTCTATAAATCACACACGTCTTGATAATCCATTGCAAATAATAGGAATAACCGGATTAAATAATGCTTCAGCAGCATGTGGAGGTCAAGATCATTACTATCTTGAAACTCTCGATTTAAGCATCGATGATAGAAATAATAGACTTTGGGGTGATAACATTACAGGAAATCCTTCTCAGGTTTTTCCGGGTTTAAATGTTAGTCCTTCTGTTCCAAAATTCGAGTACATTGATCCATCTCCAATTTCAGTATTTTCTGATTGTTCAAATTGCACTGGATCAAATGATGATTGTTTTGCTTGTTCAACAACAGAACCATCACCCGCCTGTCCACCTACACCGGCTTTAAGAAAAGGGAGCTCTATAAAAGCGGATGTCTCTAATTCAAATGAATTGTCAGTATCTCCTAATCCGGTCAACTCGTTTTTAACAATTGAAAATGAGATTCCTATTCAAGAAATCAAAATATTTGATATCTTTGGTTCACTTGTGTTATCGGTTATGGTTAATAGTTCATACGTTGAATTGCAAGTGTCTTTTTAAAACCAGGCACTTACTTTATTGATGCAGATAATTCACTTCACAAAATGTTTGTCAAGCTATGAAAACACTTTTTCTTTTCTTTTGTGTGATTTTGGTATCGGAGATTGATATAATTGGTCAAACAGTAAACATTTCATGGATTTATTCATATGGAGGCTCTCTTGATGAGTTTCCTGGAACAGTTGCTTCGACAAGCGATGGTCAAATCATATTATTAGGCACTGAAAAATCAAATAATGGTGATATTTCCAATCATATTGGAACGGTCGGTGCTGGTAATGTTTGGTTTGTGACCTTAGACAGTATAGGGGTATTACAGTCAGAAATAAGTCGCGGAGGCACTTCTAGTGAAATAGGAACATATCTTTTACTAAAGGACGATTCAAGTTTCTCAGTTGGAGGCATTACAAGTTCCAATGATGGTGATGTTATAGGAAATCATCCTTGGAGTGGAAATCCTAGTGTTCCTTCTCAAGATTATTGGGTGCTTGAAATGAATTCACTAGGTGGAATTGTCTGGCAACGATGTTATGGAGGAGGAAATGAAGATTATCTAAGTGGAATAACTTCCACTTTTGACAATGGGAGTCTTCTGATCGGGACAACATTAAGTAGTGATGGAGATGTAAGTTGTCAATACTACGATGAAATATGGGTAGTAAAAACTGATTCCGTCGGAAACATAGAATGGACTCATTGCTACGGCGGCATTTATGGAGGTAATGGTGTTTCATGCTGTCAACTGTCAGATAGCAGCTATTTAATAACAGGTTATTCCGAGGCCAATTTCACAAATGCTCATGGTGCTTCGGATGTTGTTGTTTCAAAAATTGATGTAACAGGAAATGTACTTTGGACAAAATGTTATGGAGGTAGTGGGATAGATAATGCGGCTAAGATTTTACCATCAGGACTTAATTTTTATGTCATTGCAAATACGAATTCAATTGACGGAGATGTCACAGGATATATGGGTTATGGAGATATTTGGATGTTTAAATGTGATTCTGCAGGAAATATACTATGGCAAAACTGCTACGGTGGTTTAGGAATAGATTGGTCATATGGTGGTTCCATTACTTCAGACGGAGGACTTATCTTTACCGGTTACTCAACAAGCAATGATTCTGTATTTGTAATTAGCAATCACGGACAGTTTGATGCATGGGCTGCTAAAGTTGACAGCATGGGTAATCTCGAATGGGGTAAATCAATTGGCGGATCTTTGGATGAAGAGGGAAAAGATATTAAAGAAATTGATATCAATCATTACTTGTTAACTGGTTCAACTCAATCTTCAGACGGAGACATGCCGGCAAATAATCATGGGAATAAAGATATTTGGGTTGCTAAACTCGAGGTTCTTCCAACATCAACCCAAAACACATCAACATTTATAAAGGATCTTAATGTTATTTGGTCATCCGGAAAACTTCAGGTAACAATAAATAGCGTGAATGAAAGTTGGCAAAATATTTCCATTACTGATTTGCTTGGAAGGGTTTCTTATATAAGGAAAGTTCGTCTTTTACCTGGAAAAAACAATTTAGAGGTTGGTGGTTCCTTTGAACAGGGAATAAAAGTAGTTACTGTAGGGGATGCTCGTGCGAAAATTGTTATTGCAAATTGATATTCGGCTGAAGTAAACTTCTGGACTGTTCAATAACTTAAGGGAGTTTCGTCCATGAACTATAAAACAATTTATACCTTTACTACTTTTCCAATTCTAAGGAGGCAAGTTAACCAGCTTCAAAGTAGTTTTATCAATAAGTCAAAGTAAAAACATTTCAAGTCTTTCATTCGATTCACTGAATTAATTTGTATCCATCCGACCAACTACATATTTCAAGTTAGAAAAATATTTATTATAAATCTGATTCGTCAGGGCAGTAATTCTTGAAGGCGATTAAATTTCCAGTCGGGTAAAACTTCAAAAACATTTTTCAGCCATGCATAAGGTTCAACACCTTTTAATTTACAAGTGCCCAGTAAAGAATAAATCATAGCAGCACGTTTTGCTGCATCATGTTCAAATGATGGAGATATTCAATTCAATCACGGTAGTAAAGATATATGGCTCGCCAAATTAACCGACACTGGCAATTCCACAACAACTATGGAAACTAATAATAATTCCTTCAATGCATATATTATTGATGGAATTGTTTTCATTAATTTTTTTAGCACAAAAAGCTGCAATATGGATCTATATATTTATGATATAATAGGAAAAGAAAAAATGCAAAAGCCGATTGTTTCCCATATTGGTTTCAATCAATTTGCTTTTCCCATTTCAAATTGGAATGGAATAAAGATAGTTTCTATGGGTAATTTTAAAAAAATCATTTACTAATTATTAGTTAAAGCCAAGATTGTTGAAAACACAAAAAAAGCCCAACAACCCGTCGGCGCGGTTGTTGAGCTCTCAATATTCATTGTTAATTTTTTAATTAGAACCAGTCGCCTTTATCAGCTGATACGTTCTCCGTTGCTCCTTACTTCTGAATTCAATAAAGTAAGTCCCTGCAGCCAGATGATCACCGGTTTCATATATTCCCTGGATGTCTTTTCTAGTTTCAACTAATCTTCCACTGATGTCGTAGATAAAATAATCAAGAGGTCTTTCAGTGAGGATATGGAAGTTTCCATTGAACGGATTCGGATAGAAGTAAACACCGAAGGCAGGTTCATGTGATGTCTCAATTCCGCTGCAATTGTCAAACGTAACCACTACAGTATCTCTGCCGACACAACCTGCTGTGTTTGTCACATTCACTGTTATCGTCTTGCTTCCAAAACCAATACCTGAACTGTCGACTGAAATGCTGTTGCTTATTGCACCTGTCGACCATTGAACAGAAGTAAATCCTGTTCCGGCATTTAAAGTCACAACAGTTTGCGCACATACCATTGTATCTCTTCCGAGATTTACTGTCGGTGCCGGATTTACAATTATGTTAGCGTTTGTTGAAGCTGAACAATTGTTTGCATTTGTATAGGTGTAAGTGATCGAACGTAGTCCCGATCCTGCTGCCGGATTAAATACACCGCCACTGATTCCTGTTCCGCTATACACACCACCGGCAGGTTGTCCGCCCGTCAGAGTAATTGGTGTTGCATTCACACAAAGAGATGCAAAATTTCCAAGCGTAACAACCGGTAAAGCATTCACAACAATATTCGTTTGTGCCGAACTTGTGCAACCGTTTGAATTTGTATAGGTGTATGTAAGAGGGAATGTTCCTGCATTGGAAGGAGTAAATGTATTTCCGCTTACACCTGTACCAGAGTATGTACCACCTGCCGGACTACCATTTGAAAGCGTCAATGCACCGCTGTTTGTACACAGAGGAGTTACGGAACTCAATGTTGTATTTGGAAGTGCATTTACAACAACTGTTGTATTTGCTGATGTCGCACATCCGTTAGGATTAGTGAATGTATAAGTGACAGTGACATTTCCGGCAACTGTTGGTGTAAACGTTGTGCCTGTAACTCCGACACCTGAAAATACTCCGCCTGCTGGTGTTCCTGATAAAGTTACTCCTGCTGCATCTGCGCACATAGGACTAACACTTGAGATCGTGGCCGGTGTGCCGGCAGCATTTACAACCTGCGTTGTTGTTGCTGTTGAGATACATCCTGATGCATTCGTGTAAGTATATGTGATCGTTACATTTCCAACTCCTGCTACAGATGCATTAAAATTATTTGAAGTTACTCCTGTACCGGAATAAGTTCCGCCGGCAGGAGATCCACCTGTCAATGCAAAAGTAGATGTATTCAAACAAACTGCTTGTGGCGTTGCCATACTTGCTGCAGTTACTGCATTTACAACTATGTTTGATTCAGCAGTACTTACACATCCATTTGCATTCGTATATGAATAGGTGATTGCAAATGTTCCGGCACCTGAAGTTGATGGATTAAATGTTGTTCCTGAGACTCCTGTTCCGCTATATGTTCCTCCGGCAGGCGAACCACTTGTTAAATTTATTGCAGCTGAATTATCGCACACGGGAGTAAATGATCCAAGTGTAACTGCGGCACCGGCATTTACTGTTATTGTATTGGTTGCATTTGCAGAACAACTATTCGCATCAGTGTAGGTATAGGTTACTGTTGTTGTACCGATCCCAACTGTTGCAGGTGTGAAAATATTATTTGTAATTCCATTTCCGGAATAAACACCACCTGCAGGACTTCCGCCTGTCAATGTCATAGGGGCTGAACCATTACATACTGCTTGGAAGTTTGCAAGAGTTACAGTTGGTAAACTGTTTACAAGGATCGAGCTGCTTGTATTTGCAGAACATCCTGCACTGCTTGTATAGCTATAAGTAATTGTTTTTGTACCGACACCTGCTGTTGTTGGATTGAACACATTGCCTGATACTCCAGTACCACCATAAGTTCCGCCTGCAGGACTTCCTCCTGTAAGTGTTATAGGTGTTGCATTCAAGCATATTGAAGAAGGTGTTGTCAATGATACAGCTGGAGTAGGGTTCACTGTAATTGAAGTAGTGGCACTACCTGAACATCCCGATGCATTCGTATAGGAATAAGTTATAGTATGTGTTCCTGCACCTGCTGTTGAAGGATTAAAAGAATTTCCTGTAACACCTGTTCCGCTATATGTACCACCACTTGGTGATCCACCGGAAAGTGTTACGGCATTTGCATTCTGACAAACATTTGCAAGTGCTGAAAGTGTAACAGTTGGTAATGCATTCACTGTAATATTTGTGGATGCTGTACCTGAACAGCCATTACCATCGTTATAAGTATAAGTTATAGCAGTAGTACCTGTCCCTGCGACTGCAGGTGTAAAGACACCTGATGCTACACCTGTTCCTGAATATGTTCCTCCGGCCGGACTACCATTCGACAGAGTGATCGGTGTTGCATTTACACAAACCGGACTGAGCGCTGATGCTGTTACATTCGGTGTCGTAGTCACCGTTATGTTTGAGCTAGCAGATGAGAGACATCCATTTCCATCTGTATATGAATACGTGATCAGAAATGTTCCGACTCCGGCTGATTGCGGATTAAATATTCCACCACTTACTTGTGTTCCCGAATAGGTACCACCCGCAGGTGATCCACCGCTCAATGTTATCGGCGAAGAATTAATACAGGCAGGTGCTAATGCTGCAAGTGTAACTGTTGGTGTCGGATTAACAACTATAGTTGATGTAGCTGTATTTGTACATCCACTTCCATTCGTATATGAATAAGTAATCGTATGTGTTCCCGGTCCGGCAGTTGCTGCATTGAACTTGCCGGTACTGACTCCTGTTCAGGAGTATGTACCTCCCGCAGGTGATCCTCCTGTCAATGTAAGGAGTGAAGCACTCTGACATATCGGATTAAAAGCAGATAATGTTACTGTCGGAATTGCATTCACAACGATAGATGAAGTTGCAGATGCTGAACATCCGCCCGCATCCGTATAGCTATATGTCAGACTGGTTGTACCAACTCCGGCAATTGCCGGGTTGAATACATTTCCGCTGACTCCGGTGCCACTATATGTTCCGCCCACAGGTGATCCTGTAGAGAGTGCGAACGCTCCTGTATTGCTACATACTGCAGCAGGTGAATTGAATGTGACTGTCGGAGGCTGACTGACTGTTAATGTTATTGTTCGCGATGAAGTACATCCACCTCCATTAGTTGCAGTTACTGTATAGGTAATTGTGCTGGTTGGTGTTGCGGTAATAACAGAATCAGTTATCGATGATAATCCATTTGATGGTGACCATGTATAAGTTGCAGCACCCGGACTTGCTCGAAGAGTTGTTGAACCACCATTGCAAAATGTGGTCTGATTCGCTGATGCATTTATAGAAAATCCACTCGGTGAAAAATTTGTTGTGCCGAATGAAGGCAATAAATAATTTGAAGCAAAACCAACTCCGTTGTATTCAAATACACCAAAGTGATAAGTTGTTCCTGAAGTAACTCCGGTTATAGTTACAGAAGTTCCTGTTCCATCGTAAACAACAAAGTTTCCTGAGCCGAGATCTGTTCCCGAACCAAATGCTGATGATGCAGTGTAGTAGTTTCCATCAACAGGTAAAACATTCACAGCAGAAGATGCTTTTGCAATTACTAATCTTCTTGTTCCGTTTCCTGCAGTGAAATTTAATTGGATGTTATTGCAATTAGCAAGTGATGCTATAACACCTGATGCATTTGTAGAAGGTTGTGTTGAAAGAGGCGGAGCCATTTTCGCAACAAAGAAATCTGCAAGCGGATATCCTTGTAAAACAGTTGTTCCGAAATTTGCAGTGTCATTAAAAAATCCTGTTGTATAAATATTTCCTAATGTATCATAAGTGATCGCTTGTCCTGCATCTCTTTGATTTCCGCCACCGGGTCTTGCCCATAATTCTGTTCCACTTGCATCATAAGCAGCAATGACAACATCACGGTTACCTGCGGCTCCAACGTATATTGATCCGAAATTTCCGTGATCGTCGACCTGTCCTGCAACATATAATTGATTTTTTACTGTATCAAACGTACATGCAAATCCGATATCTTCATAAGGCCCACCTGCTTGTTTTGACCAGAGTACATTTCCATTGCCTCCATCATATTTTGCTACAAAAATATCTGATGATCCAAAAGCTGTAAATGAATTACTGCCAATCGTTGTATTGTCTTTGAAATATCCTGCTATGTAAACATCTCCGTTTGCATCAACACTGATTGCATTACCACGAGTGGTATCACAACATGTACCTGCACCTTTTGCCCATTCAAAATTTCCATTGTTGTCGTACTTCACAACAAACAAACTGTTCTTTCCATTTGAGTTCAGAGTAGTTCCACTGAAAGTAGCTGTTTGTGTAAATGTTCCTGTAATGAAAACATTTCCTGATCTGTCAAGAACGACACCACGACCCCGATCTTCTCTTGTTCCACCACCTTTTCTAACCCATATGGGATCACCTGTTGAATCTATCTTTGCAATAAAGACATCATTGTTTCCACTACTGGTCACATTGATTGAACCAAAGCGTGCAGTGCTTGAAAAGTAACCGGTCACATAACTGTTTCCATCTCTGTCAACAGCCATTGCTCTGGCTTTATCATCACTGCTCCAACCATATTTCTTTGCCCAAATCAGATTTCCTGAATTCGAATGTTTCGTTAGATAGATGTCATTACTTCCATAGACAGTTAATGAATCACCTGCTGCCCAACCGGCTGTTCCTTCGAACTCACCTGTAGAATAAATATTTCCAATTCCATCTACGCCAATTCCCCAGCCAACATCACCACCAATACCGCCGGCGCGCTTGACCCATTTCAATGTTCCGTCTGAACCGTATTTTCCAAGTAAGATGTCATGCTTTCCTGCAGTGGTATGTTTAATACCGCCACCGAAATCACATCTGAACTCAAGCTGTCCGGTTACATAAACATTTCCTGAATCATCGGATGTGATGGCATTGCCATAATCATATCCTTCTGAGACTCCTGATTTGGCCCATTTGAAACTTTGTGCATTGGTGAGATCTGAAAAGATCACCAGCAGAAATAGGACGGCCATCCCTTTCGCGAAAAGTAGTGTATTGGTTTTCATTTGTGCGTTTTATTCACTTACAAACCACGCCTAAAACCGATACCTCAGGGGGGAAATATGAAAGGTAATCTTACATTATATAAAAAAATAACAGGACAATTCAAATAAAATTGAAACGCCAATTTGATTAAAATTTCAAATTGGCGCTTTATTAAAATTGGTTTAGTTTGTTTTACTGTAAACTAAGTGTAAGATTTTAGTAGTTAATAAGACAAAATTTCTTCAATCTTCTTTTCGACCTTTTCTGCATTTGGAATCATTGTGAATTCCAATGTTGAATTTAAAGGGATAGCAGGCAGATTTTCTGAACCGATAATTCCGACTGGCGAATCTAAGTATTCAAAGCATTTATTGCTGATCATGCCTGCAATTGATAAAGCAAAGGAATTTGCAACAGGTTCTTCAGTTACCACTAAACAACGACTGTGTTTTTTTACTGATGTTAAAATGGCTTCTTCATCAATCGGATTGATAGTCCGCAGATCTATGATCTCAATTCTTCCCGGGAGTTTTTTTGCTGCATTCTTCGCCCAGTAAACTCCCATTCCATAAGTGATGATCGATAGAGAAGTTTCTTTTCCTGCTTCAGCAGATTGTACTATTCTTGCTTTTCCAAATGGTATAATGTAATTCTCATCAGGCTCAATTGTCTTTGCATCTTCTGTTCCTTTTATCTTCGACCAATACAATCCTTTATGTTCAAGGATCACACATGGATTCGGATCGTAGTAAGCAGACTTGATAAGACCTTTGAGATCAGCTCCTGTCGATGGATATGCGATTTTTATTCCGCGAATATTTGACAGCACACTTTCAACACTTGAAGAGTGATACGGGCCACCACTTCCATAAGCGCCAATAGGAACACGGATAATATTACTCACCGGCCATTTACCATTGCTTAAAAAGTACGAACGACTTACTTCTGTAAATAGTTGATTTAGTCCCGGCCAGATATAATCAGCAAACTGAACTTCTACAATTGGTTTTAATCCAACAGCGCTCATACCAACAGTACTACCAATAATAAACGCTTCTTGAATTGGTGTATTAAAAACTCTGTCGTCTCCGAATTTCTGTGCTAAGGTTGCAGCTTCACGGAATACTCCGCCAAGTCTTGCGCCAACATCTTGTCCGTACAACAAACACTCTTTATGTTTAGTCATCAATTCCTGTACTGCAAATAGCGCACAGTCGACCATCAATGTTTTATCTTTTCCTTTTGGTTCACGTTCACCTTTTTCTTCTGTAACAGGAGTAGGAGCGAAGTCGAAATTGAAAAGGTCCTCCGGTCTTGGATCTTCTGATGCCATTGCCTTTTCAAAATCAGAAGCAACTTTTTCTATAGACCTTTTTTCAATTTCCTGTAATTCCTTTTCAAGAAATCCTTCTGTAATTAAAAGTCTTCTGAACCGCGGTAATGGATCTCTCTTTTTATCTTCTTCAAGATCGTGGCGATACCATTCTCTTCTGACACCACTAGTGTGATGACCAAGCAGAGGAACTTTTGCATGAACTAAAAATGGGCGTCTCTCTTTTCTGATGATCGCCAGAACTTCATTGATAGTCTCATATGATTTCACAAAATCAGTTCCGTCAATTGATCTTACTTCAAGTCCCGGGAAACCTTTCGCATAATCCGGAGCATCCATTGCACGGATCTCTTTTGAATGCGCTGAAATGTCCCACTCATTGTCTTGTACTAGATAAAGTATAGGCATTTGTTTTAAGACTGCCATTTGAAAAGCTTCGGCAACTTCACCTTCTGTAATTGATCCATCTCCGAGGGAACAAATTACAACTGATTTGTCTTTTTGTTTTGGATCTGTAAGACCCATTTTTTCTTTATACTGAATTCCCATCGCTAATCCTGTTGTTGGAATAGCCTGCATGCCTGTAGCAGATGACTGATGCGGAATTTTCGGCATGTCATCTCTGTTTAAACTCGGATGACAATAATATGTTCTCCCACCTGAAAAAGGATCATCACGCTTGGCAAGCAACTGAAGCATTAATTCAAACGGTTGTAATCCTATTCCAAGCAAAATACTGTCATCACGATAATAAGCAGATAAATAATCACAAGCTTTTAATTGCATTCCCATCGCCAACTGGATCGCTTCATGTCCGCGCGAAGTAGCATGTACATACTTCTGCGTGATCTGCGATTTCTCCTCATACAAATCCGACATAGCCCGGGCAGTTGTCATTAACTCAAAAGCTCTTGTCAGTGTTTTTTTATCTACCACCTGTTTTGTTTTTACCGGTTCGGGAATCATTCGTTTTATCTGAGATTGGTTGTATTTGGTAATTAGTAATCACTCGAAGTATTCATTCCACTTCATTTTATTTCTTTATACTTCATTTCACTTCATTTCACTTCATTTTACTTCTTTATACTTCATTCCACTTCATTCCACTTCATTCCACTTCATTCCCCATCAAATCATCCCTTCCTTCAACCTCTCCGCATTCTCAGCCACCTGCAGCGCCCCAATCATCTCACCAATATCTCCATCAATGAAAGCCTGCAGATTATACATCGTCAATCCAATTCTGTGATCAGTAATACGACTCTGCGGATAATTATAAGTACGAATCTTCGCTGAACGATCGCCACTTGAGACCATAGTCTTACGCTGACGAGCTCTTTCTTCCATCACTTTGTTATATTCTAACTCGTAAATTCTGGAACGCAATACTGTCATTGCTTTCTCGAAATTCTTGATCTGCGATTTCTGATCCTGACATTGAGCAACGATTCCTGTTGGAATATGTGTCAATCGAACTGCTGAATAGGTTGTGTTTACTGACTGCCCACCCGGTCCTGATGAACAGAACAAATCTTTTCTGACATCATTCGCCTTTACATCGATATCAAACTCATCTGCTTCAGGTAACACTGCAACAGTAGCAGCTGATGTATGTACACGTCCTTGTGTTTCTGTTTGTGGAACACGTTGAACACGGTGAACTCCACTTTCATATTTCATAATGCCGTACGCACTATCGCCGCTGACATTGAAAATAATTTCTTTAAAACCACCGGAAGTTCCATCTGTGAAATCTACCAATTCAGTTTTCAATCCACGACGTTCACAGAATTTCTGATACATCCGGTAAAGTTCACCGGCAAAAATAGATGCTTCGTCACCACCGGTTCCGGCACGGATCTCTACGATTGCATTTTTCTGATCTTCCGGATCTTTTGGAATCAATAAGAGTTTGATCTCTTCTTCCATTTTTTCACTGGTTGCAGATAATTCATCGTATTCCAATTTCGCCATATCACGGAACTCATCATCTTTTTCAGTTGATACTAATTCCCGTGCATGTTCTAAATTGCTGACAACATCTTTATACATTGCATATTTGGCAACGATAACTTGTAATTCTTTATACTCACGATTCAATTGTGCAAAACGCTTCATGTCAGACATAGCTGCAGGAGAACTGATCTCTCTTTCCACATCTTCAAATCTATTCTTGATCGCTTCTAATTTATCTAATAACATTTTTGTTTTTTCTATCAGATTTTATAATCTGAATTTTTATTCAATATTTGAATTCTCCATATACTGAAGAAATCGTTAAACTTTTTTCCGATGCCGCTTCGCATCTTCCTATGATCTTTGCATCAATATTAAAACTCTTTGAGATTTCAATTACTGATTCTGCAGTTTCTTTGGAACAATAAATTTCCATTCTGTGTCCCATGTTGAACACCTGGTACATTTCTTTCCAGTCCGTTTTGCTTTCTTCCTGAATCATTTTGAACAAAACAGGTAGCTCAAATAAATTATCTTTTATGACTTTGAGATTCTTATTGAAGTGATTGAGCTTCGTTTGTCCGCCGCCACTGCAATGAATAATTCCGTGAACTTCTTTTCCACAATCTGAAATTATTTTCTGAATGACAGGAGCATAGGTACGGGTAGGAGAAAGCACTAATTTTCCGGCATCGATCTTTTCTGAAATAATTTTCCCGGTCACATCTTTATACGTGACATCAATTTTATCAGTCAACATTTTGCTTCCTGAGTAAACAACTTTATCATTCAATGCATGATCGTATGTCTCGGGATATTTCTTTGCTACTTCTTTGCTGAACACATCGTGACGTGCTGAAGTAAGTCCATTGCTTCCCATTCCGCCATTGTATTCGCTTTCGTAAATTGCTTTTCCGGATGATGCCAGTCCGACAATTACATCTCCAGCCTGAATATTTTTTGTAGTAATAACTTCTGAACGTTTCATTCTACAAACAACTGTGGAGTCGACGATCACTGTTCTTACAAGATCCCCTACATCTGCAGTTTCTCCACCGGTCAAATGAATATCGATATTCTGATCACGAAGGTTCTGAAGAATTTCTTCTGTTCCCAGAATCAATGCTGAAACAACTTCTCCGGGAATAAGATTTTTATTTCTTCCAATTGTAGAACTCAACAGAATGTTATTTGTTGCACCAACACATATCAGATCATCCAGATTCATAATGATTGCATCCTGGGCAATACCTTTCCAGACAGATAAGTCGCCGGTTTCTTTCCAGTAGGCATATGCTAAGGAAGATTTTGTTCCGGCGCCATCAGCATGCATGACCAGACAATGTTCCGGACTATTTGCTAAAAAATCGGGTACAATTTTGCAAAATGCTTCCGGAAAAAGACCCTTGTCCAGACTACTGATAGCAGCGTGAACGTCTTCTTTTGTGGCCGAAACCCCTCTTAATGCATAATTTCCAGACATACCGGTTTGGGTAGATTTAATTGTCTGCAAAAGTACGGAATACTTTGCCCATTTTCTACTTTTTCCGGTCATCATTCATAGGGCAATTACTTTGAAATCAATAAAAAAAGGCAAAAAAAAAGCTGCCCGGACCGGACAGCTTTTAATAATGCATTTTGATTTTTTATTGCAGGATCCTGATTTTCTTTCCCGGACGGAAAGTGTCTTCATCAACCCCTTTGTTTAGTTTTTTAAGATCAGCTGTTTTCATGTTTAATTTTTTCGCAACTGCGCTCCAGCTATCTTCACCTTTTTCAAGTGCACGGAACTTCTTGTCGTATTCAGCATAGTCACCATTAGGAGTGATCTTCAATTCCATTCCTTCAAAAATAACTTCACCTTTCAGACCATTCAATGCTTTAAGGTCTTTAACAGTCATACTGTTCGTTTTTGCAATTGTGTTGTAAGTATCATTCTTCTTCACAACATATAATTCACCGGGAGCTTGTACTGTTGGAGTAGTAGTCGCAGCACCGGAAACAACTTCTCCTGTAGCAGCATCTTTTGCTTCAACTTGTTTTGCAACAGAAGCATCTTCAACAGCTTTTACACCTGATGAATCTACAAGCGTAGCAGTCGGTTCAGTAATATTAATGTCATCAGTTGCAGATTGACCTTTTACATAGTTCGTACGCAATACACGGAACTCTGTACGACGGTTCATCTGATGAGCTTCTTCCTTTAATTTGTTCGTAGAAAGTTTGCCGATGAATTCGTCATTTAATATATCACCTGTTTTAAAGTTACCTCTGTCTTTGTCAAGGTTACGTGGTTGTGTTGCAGCATAACCTTTGAATGAAAGTCTTTCTCTTTCGATTCCCTGAGCAGCAAGATAATTTACAACTGACTCAGCACGCTTTTGAGAAAGCAACTCGTTTGTCATTGGAATAGGGCGTGAATCGGTGTGTGAACCGATCTCAACAACGATCGTTGGATTATCTTTTAATGTTTCAACTAAACCATCAAGAGCTTTTTTTGATTCAGGACGAAGATCCCATTTACCAAGATCATAATATACTTCCGGTAATTCAATTGCACGAAGCGTTGAACGAAGTGCAAAGTCGAAATCACCAATGAAATCTTTTGATTGTTCAAGACCTACTGTAGTAACTTCAATGTATTTGTTCAGGTAATTCGGCATTTGTGCAGAAAGACGGTACGATGTTTCCGGTTTCAGATCGAATTTGTATGCACCTGTTTTATCTGTCTTTAAAGGAATTGATGAACCATCACTACCGAATAATTCAATCGTAGCGCCTTCAACATTTGCTCTTGTATCTGCATCAAATACTTTTCCTGATACTGTGAAAAGAAGTGGAGGTAAGCTCCAAGAATAAATATCATCACTTCCTTTTCCACCATCACGGTCTGAACTTAAAAATCCTCTGTCGCCTGTTGTCTCATCAACAACGAATGAAAAATCGTCATAAGAAGTGTTTACAGGATATTTTAAATTGACAGGCTCTTCGAAATTTCCATTGGCCATCTTTGAACTGAAAATGTCCAGTCCGCCCATTCCTAAATGTCCTTTTGATGAGAAGTAAAGTGTGCTATCAGCTGCAATGAATGGAAACATTTCATCAGCTTCCGTATTGATCTTATCTCCTGCATTCACAGGCGTTCCCCATGTCTTCGCTTTCTTATCGTACTTAGAGATCCAGATATCTTTTCCTCCGCGTCCACCGGACATGTTAGAAACAAAATATAATGTTTGTTCATCTGCTGACAACGAAGGTTGACCGCAAGTTGCACTGTCATCAGAAAGCGGAATCAGCTTTGGTTCTTCCCAAGTCTGTCCTTTACGTTTTGTGTAATATATTTTGCAAGTACCCAATTTCCCTTCATCACAACGTGTGAAGAACATGTCTACTCCTTTTGTATCCATAGATCCACCGCCATCATTCGAACCTGAATTGATAGGCTCAAGCAAAGGCTTCGGGCTGCTCCATTTTCCTTTTTTATCTACAGCAGCTTCAAAAAGATCCTGAAACTTTTCGCCTGTCCAGCCATCATTTTGTTTTCCGATCGATTCCTGTCTTGCAGAAGTAAAAATGATATGTCTGCGGTCTTTGTGAGAATATGCTGCAGAAAAATCTGAGTATTTCGTATTGATAGGTGCAACGTTTAGCACACGGTATCTTGTCGGCTTGTCTTTCCATTTCTGTGCATCCTGACTTGATTTGATTCCGTCTTCACCACGTGGATCGCTTGGAGATTCTTTCTGGAAAGCCGTGTATTGAACAATGGCTTCGTCGTATTTGCCATTCATCTTCAATGCATCGGCATAATGCAAAATAGCTTCCGGGGCTTTGTAGTTTGCTTTGATTGCCTTAGCATACCATACTTCCTGATTCTTGTAATCGTTAGTTAATCGGTACGACTCAGCAACTTTGTAAATTACTTCTGCACGCTTCACTTTATTTTTTTCCTTCGTGAAGGCTTTTTTATAAAGCGCAGCAGCATCATAATAATCGCCTTTGTCAAATGCTAGATCAGCCTGGTATGTTGGGCCGCGTTGGGCAAATGTTAGTGAAGCTGCAAACATCAAAGCTGCAGTCAAAAGCAAACGAAAGTTCATTTTCATCCTTGGGTTAGATTGGGTTGAGCAAAGTATACACTCTACAGCAAAGAAAATAAGAATTTTAATGATTACAAAAGTATTAACGCCCTTTTCAAATAAAATTACGAATCGGTGAATTAACACTTGTGTGCTCTGTTACAAGCACTTACATGCCTGAATTCCACCATTCAACGAAACTGTGTTAAGATTGGTTCACTTTTACAGGTTTCTGTGATTTATCAACTGCTTTTCAAAGGAATTATTCCATAAAAAAATCGTAATCCGAAACCTGTAATTTGTAAAATATCGGCTTCCCAATATCCCTCAAATTACGAATTTCAAATTACGATTCTTGAATTACCAATTACGAATTTTGAATTACGAAAAGCTTATCTGATCGTAACCAACTCCCTATACTTCGCCATCGGCCATATCTCATCATCAACCAGCATTTCAAGGGCATCGACATGGTCGCGGATCGGTTCAAAAAATGCTTTGACTTCATCGCAATAAGTGATAGCTCTTGTGCGGATATTCTCCTGCTTGTTCGCCTTCTTTCTGGCTTCGATCATTTCATCGACCAGTTTGTTGATCCCATTCAAGTGACCGCTGATCTCAGTGATCATCTGCATCTGAGTTTTAGTAGTATCAGCACCGGCTTTGATGTTGTTTAATTTCTCAACGTTACTTGCCAGTTCTGTCTGATATCTCACTGCTGCCGGAATAATATGGTTGATGGCAAGATCACCCATGATCCTTGATTCGATCTGAATCTTTTTGATGTAAGTCTCAAGTAAGATCTCATGACGGGCTTCTACCTCACGATGTGAGAAGATGTTCAGGTCATCGAATAATTGAAGTGTTGACTTGCTTACATATGCATCCAAAGCCAATGGTGTTGTCTGAATATTTGACAGTCCACGTTTCTCTGCTTCTTTCACCCACTCATCTCCGTATCCATTTCCTTCGAAACGGATGTTCTTTGATTCTACGATATACTGACGAAGAACTTTCAATATTGCTTCATCCTTCTTAGTGCCTTTGTCGATCAACTGATCAACTTCTTTTTTGAAAGAGATCAATTGGTTTGTTACAATTGTATTTAATACCATCATTGCATTCGAACAATTTGCCGATGAACCAACAGCACGGAATTCAAATTTATTTCCTGTGAATGCGAATGGCGACGTACGGTTACGATCGGTATTATCTAAAAGGATCTCCGGGATTTTACCAATGTTCAGTTTCAATGCTGTCTTTTCATCAGCCGACATTTTTTTGTCGTTTACCATCTGAACGATCTCGTCAAGTACTGACGATAATTGTCCACCTAAGAAGATTGACATGATCGCAGGTGGTGCTTCATTTGCTCCAAGACGGTGATCGTTACTCGCTGATGCAATACTTGCACGAAGCAGATCTGCATGCTTGAAAACAGCCATGATCGTATTCACGAAGAATGTCAGGAACATTAAATTACTCTTCGGTGTACTTCCCGGTGACAATAAATTCTTTCCTGTGTTTGTACTTAAGCTCCAGTTGTTGTGCTTTCCGCTACCATTAATTCCTTCATATGGTTTTTCATGTAACAATACTTTGAAGTAATGACGACGGGCAACTTTGTCCATCAGATCCATCAACAATGCATTATGATCGACTGCCAGATTTATCTCTTCAAATACCGGTGCACATTCAAACTGACTTGGTGCAACTTCATTGTGACGGGTTTTCAGAGGAATACCTAGTTTATATGCTTCTGTTTCGAAATCTACCATGAAGCTATATACTCTTTCAGGGATTGAACCGAAGTAATGATCTTCCAGCTGTTGTCCTTTCGCAGGCGAATGGCCAAACAATGTTCTTCCTGTTGTTAAAAGATCAGGACGAGAATTCAACAGACTTGTATCGACAAGAAAATATTCCTGTTCGATACCAAGTGTTGCAAAAACCTTCGTTACGTCTTTATCGAAATACTGACAAACTTCTACTGCAGCTTTATCTAAACCATGTAATGCTTTTAACAAAGGTGCTTTATAATCGAGTGTTTCTCCTGTATATGAAACGAAGATCGTCGGAATACAAAGAGTTTTACCGGCAGCATTTTCCATGATGAATGCAGGAGAACTTGGATCCCATGCAGTATATCCGCGGGCTTCAAATGTATTTCTGATTCCACCATTCGGGAAACTTGACGCATCCGGCTCTTGTTGAGCCAATGCATTTCCTGAAAAATGTTCTATAGCTTTACCATCACTTAATTCAAAGAATGAATCATGCTTCTCTGCCGTTAAGCCTGTCAATGGTTGGAACCAATGAGTATAAGAAGTAGCTCCTTTAGTATTAGCCCATTCTTTCATTCCTAATGCAACCTGATCGGCCATCTTTCTGTCGATCTGAGCTCCATGTTCAATGGCTGCAATGACTGCTTTATAAGCATCACGCTGTAAAAATTTCTGCATGGCTTCACGGTTAAATACGTTCACTCCGTAATAATCGGATACCTTACTTGAAGGGGGAGTAACCTTGACCGGCTGGCGGTTCAATGAGGTTTCAAGGGCACGAAATCGAATACTTGACATGTTAGATGTGTGAATTGAGGGTTTATACTATATTTATTAATTATTTGCCAAATGTATCATAAAAATAGGGGGTATGTCAAGAAAAAGTATTTTTTTACCAACACCCCCTAAAATTCAGTGTGAGTTTGAGAAAATAGTGTGGGATTTCTTACAAATGCACTTTTTGGGGTATTTTTTGGAACGGATAAACAGAAGTTATGAACATGTTGAAATTTCATCGAAAAAAGAAGGTCATTTATGCAGAAAGGATAATTAAATCGAAGAATTTTGAATTTTGACGACAATTCTTGATTATTCTTACATAAAATCGCGTTAAGACCTTGTATATCATTAAATAATATGATGAAGAATTTTTCTGAAATATCACTCTTCAAAATAGATGTAATTCGTTCCGGTGAAGTTTAATTTTATTATTCGTAGTGAAAAATTTGAATCAAGGCTCTATATGGGTAAGAGTTCAGGAACAATTCGAACGTTATAAAAACTAATAAACTATGAATAAGATAATATGTATAGTATTAGTATTACTCATAGTTTCCGTAACGGCATGTAATGAGACGAATAAATTGAATAGAATTCCTTGTATTAAAGTCTTCAGTCTGAAATATCCAAGAGCTGGATTCTATCAAATGACAATCTATATTATTTGGTAAATCAAGAATTCCTTAACAAACTTGGAATTAATTACAAAAACTGTTTAGTAGGTTTAAGTAGTGATCAAATTATTTCACTCTTTGGAATACCAAGTGACACGAAGGGCAGTAAAAATTCAAATCTTATTTCTGCATTAGTATATCGTGTTTCTCCTCCATGTGATAACAAAGATCGAGATACGCAATGCACAGAATACTTATTTTACTTAGACTCGCATGGTAAGGTTAGAGACTTAAATTATATTACAATGTTGGGTATTTCGTCCCACTAGTACTATTTTTATTTGCTCAACATTTATTTATTCTAGGTTTCGTTCTTACAAAAAAGCAAGTTTATTACTAGATCAAACATGATAATATAAAATGAAAGATCTGCGATTTCATCTGCGCCTTTTCTGCGTTGATCTGCGGGAAATAATCCCTCACCTATAAAAAAAATCTCCAACAACATTTCTGTTATTGGAGATCTCCTATTGGTATTAAAACCAAAATTATTTATTCCGTCCCAGATTATACAACAACCGCACATGCGATGCTACTGCATGAAAGAATGTCGGATGCTCCAGATAAACTAAGCCGTGACGAGTACATGTATCTTTTACGATCAAACTCAGATTCGGATAATGAATATGAGAGATCTTCGGGAACAAGTGATGTTCTACCTGCTGATTCAATCCGCCGGTCAAGAATGAAAGTAATTTACTGCGTGATCCAAAGTTGGAAGTAGTTCTTACCTGATGTACTGCCCAGTCATTTTCTAAAACCGGCATGTTTGTCGGATCTACAAAATGTGTGTCTTCCACAGCGTGAGCTAACTGGAATACTGTACTGATGTATAATCCTGTTGTAAATAAGAATACACTATAACCAATAATGAAATGAGTAAAGCCTACCATTTCAATAGGAAGTACAACAAAAAATCCTGCGTAAATTATTTTCGTCAACCAGAAACCAAGATGCGTTTTGAAGTCAAACTTAATTCCTGTTTTTGATGAAACCGTCTTTCTGAAATATTTTACCAGATCAAGAATGAAGATCCATAGGAAGTAAGTCAAACCGTAAACTATGAACCAATACAAGAATTGAAATCTGTGAAAGAAATATTTCTTGTGTGATTCACATAAACGCAACAAAGGTTCAGTAGCAATATCATCATCATGTCCGTCGATGTTCGTGAAGGTATGATGGATCATATTGTGTTTAATGTTCCACAGATATGATGAACCACCAAGCATATTCAAAGTTAAAGCAGCAAGTTTATTTACTGTCTTATTCGGAGAATAACTTCCATGACCACCATCATGCATTACATTGAAACCAATTCCTGCTGTCAGCAATCCAAACAATACACACAATAAAATTGCAACCCAGTTTGAAGGAGTGAGGAATACTAAAGTGATATATACTGCCAGGAATGACAACATGTAGAAAGCTGTCTTGAAGTAAAGTTTACCGTTTCCTGTCGGATCAATTTTCTTTTCTGCAAAATATGCATCTACTCTGCTCCGAAGATCGGTGTAGAATTCTGATGCATTTCCGTTGAATTTTATACTTGCCATTGATTAGAGGGATTTTTTCGTTTGGTAAAGGTCACCATTATATCTTAATTTAACGAGTCAATCTGGATATAATTTGAACACCGTTAAGTTAAAACTTTGATTACCACTTCTTCTTTTTTCCGGTGTCAGGACGTTTTTCTCTGTCAGAACCGCCTGATGAACGTCCACCCGAAGCCGGACGGCCTTCACCCCAGCCACGCGATGATTTCTCACCTGCTGTACCTGTGCTGCTGCTTCTGCCTTTGTATCCGCCACCTGAAGATGAATCACGATTGCCTTTGTAACCGCCGCCTTCGCTGCTGCCACCGCGATCTCCGCCGTAACCACCACCTGAAGGTTTTCTGTCTTTGTAACTTGGACGACCACTACCACCGCTGCTTCTACCACCGCCGCCATAGCTTCTTCCGCCACTGCTCGGTTTACGCGTTTCGTTTGAAGAAACTTCTATTCTTACTTTTCTTCCCTGATAGATCTCGCCCGGGAATGTTTCCATTGCATGGCTCAATTCTTTTTCAGGAAGATCGATAAATGAGTAAACACCTTTTACGTCAATTCTACCGATTAAAGTATCGCTGATTTTAAGGATCTCACTTACATATTTCTTCATTGAATTTTCGCTCAATCCATCCATTGAACCCAGGTTGATAAATAACCTTGGACCAGCTGAACGATATCCGCCTGAACTTTTTCCCTGATGCGCAAGATCTACATTCAGATCCGGTGCATTACGGTAAGAATCCAGGAAGCGATTGAATTCAATACTTACAATTCTTTTTAGTAATTCATCTTTTGAAAGCTCTTTCAATTCTTCGAAAGCCGGAGCCAGGAATTTTGCAATCCCCGCTTCATTCACTTTTACTGTATGAATTTTCTTTATCAGGTTCATCAACTGTTGCTCGCAGATTTCTACGGCATCAGGAATTTTACCTAAATGGAATTTCGTTCCGATCTTCTTTTCAATCGTACGGATCTTGTCCATTTCACGGACATTCACCAATGCAATTGAAATACCTGATTTACCTGCACGTGCTGTACGACCACTTCTATGAGTGTAGCTTTCAACTTCGTCAGGTAAATTATAATGAATTACGTGAGTAATATCATTAACATCAATTCCACGTGCTGCAACATCAGTTGCAACTAACACATCCAGATTTTTAGTTCTGTAACGCGCCATTACTTTATCACGTTGCGCTTGTGTTAAGTCGCCGTGTAGTGCATCTGAATTGTATCCGTCTTTTGCAAGAGATTCAGCAATTCTTTGTGTATCAATTTTTGTTCTGCAGAAAATAATTCCGAAGATCTCCGGAACAGAATCTAAAATTCTTTTTAATGCATTGTAACGATCACGTTCGTGAACAGCATAGTAATGATGTTCAATGTTTGAAGCACCATCGTTTTTGCGACCGATAGTAAGTTCAAACGGATTTTTCATGTAACGGCTTGCAATCGTGCGGACTTCCTGCGGCATTGTTGCAGAGAATAACCATACACGACGTTGTTCAGGAAGATGAGAAAGAATCTCGTCGATATCTTCCTTGAAACCCATGTTCAGCATTTCATCTGCTTCATCAAGGATCACATAGCGGATCTCGCCCATGTCTATTGCACCACGGTTGATCAAGTCGAGTAAACGACCAGGTGTGGCAACAACGATCTGTGAGCCTTTTTTGATCTGGCGGATCTGTTGAACAATGTTTGCACCACCATAAACTGCGGTGATGTTGGCTGCACGGTGAAACTTACCGTATTTAGCTAAATCGTTTGCTATCTGCACACACAGTTCCCGTGTCGGTGCTAAGATAAGAGCCTGCGTGGTTGGAATACGCAGGTCGGTGAGTTCAAGAATGGGAAGGCCAAACGCAGCTGTTTTTCCGGTACCTGTCTGTGCAAGTCCGATAAAATCTGTCTCATCGGCCAATAATACTGGTATGGCCTGTTGCTGAATTGGAGTAGGTTCAATGAATCCTAACTCTTGGATGGCTTTCAAAACATTCTCGCCAACTCCTAATTCTGAGAAAGAAAGCATTTTTTGAATATTAAGCCGCAAAGGTACTCTTTTTGTTGTAAATTTTTATGTTGTGTATCCTTCTTGTGTGTTCTGGGAGCCTTTTATCTGTTAAAACTTAAAAATATTATTGCCTATTTAACCAAATACATTACCTCTTTAACTGCCTTCACAACTCGAGCCGGATTCGGCAAATAAGCTTCAATAAATGTCGGTGCATAAGGGAGCGGAACATCCATCCCCATCACCCTCAAAATAGGCGCATCTAAATAATCAAAAGCATCTTTCTGAACTTTGAAAGCTACCTCTGTTGCAATAGCAGCAAGTGGCCATGATTCTTCAACGATAACTAAACGATTCGTTTTCTTTACGGAGTTGATCACCGTTGCATAATCGATCGGACGAACGGAACGTAAGTCGATCACTTCGGCATTGATGTTTTCTGCTGCAAGATCTTCTGCAGCTTTCAATGCGATCTTCATCATCTTGCCGAATGAAACAATAGTTACATCTGTTCCGGCTTTCACAACTTTAGCTACTCCGATCGGAATCAGATATTCTCCATCAGGCACTTCTCCTTTGTCACCATACATCTGTTCGCTTTCCATGAAAATCACAGGATCGTTATCACGGATAGCAGACTTCAATAATCCTTTTGCATCAGCAGGATTGCTTGGAACAACAACCTTTAGTCCCGGACAGTTTGCATACCAACTTTCAAAAGCTTGCGAATGCTGTGAACTCAACATACCTGCAGAACCGGTAGGACCACGGAATACAATGGGAACAGTAAACTGTCCGCCGCTCATACTCATCATTTTTGCAGCAGAGTTGATCACCTGATCGATTGCAACAAGAGAGAAATTGAATGTCATGAATTCAATGATAGGACGTAAACCATTCATTGCAGCACCAACACCAATTCCTGCAAAACCAAGTTCGGCAATGGGCGTATCGATGATTCTTTTTTCGCCAAATTCATCAAGCATTCCCTGACTTACTTTGTAAGCACCATTGTACTGGGCAACTTCTTCACCCATTAAAAAAACACGCGGATCTCTGCGCATCTCTTCATTCATTGCTTCACGTAGTGCTTCGCGGAATTGGATTTCTCTCATAATAAATTTTGTATTCTTTATTTGGGACTGCAAATGTAAAAATTCCTGTTAATCCTCACTCATTTCATCGTTCAACAGATTCAAGGCTGTCCGAAGCTCTGTTAACGTGTGATCATTCTTTTGCTCAAGTGCTTTCCGAATGCCTGTTTCGTAAAAATTTAACGCTTCAGCCTGATATTGAAGTTCTTCCGCAAATTTTCCGGCCATGTAGTAGCTGGCCAGGTATTCCGGACTGACTTCGATCAAGGATTTCAATTGTGAATAAGCTTCATCTGTTCGACCTAAGCTTTTGTATTCCAACGCTAAAGCATATTTGAGGAACTCATCAAAGTGGTCTTCTTTTAAATAAGCTTCTAATAAATTTAATCTGACAGACATGTATGGTTTTTAATGAATTTCGGGTAATTTATTTATTTATCTTCGCGCCACTATTCAGGAAAGATAAACAATTTCGGGAAAAAAGACTTGGAAAAGTCCAATCACGGAAGTTTATCGGTCTTAATCATTTGAAAGTAACAAAACCAACATGAAAATATTAGTTTGTATTTCCAGTGTGCCGGATACTACGGCAAAAATAAATTTTACTCCCGACAATAAAGAATTCGTTTCAGCCGGAGTAACATTCATCCTTAATCCTTACGATGAGATCGCACTTTCAAAGGCTGTTGATCTTGCTACAACAAATAATGGAACAGTAACAGTCATCAATGTTGGTGATCCTTCTACTGATGCTGTCATTCGTAAAGCACTTGCTATTGGAGCAACAGATGCAGTTCGTATAAATGCAATTCCAAGAGATTCTTTCTTTGTTGCCAAACAAATTGCAGATTATGCAAAAAAGAATTCTTTCGATATGATCCTTTGTGGTCGTGAAAGCAGTGATCACAATGGTTCAAGCGTTCCGGTAATGATCGCTGAACTTTTAGAAATCCCTTGTATCCTTTTTGCAAAAAGTCTGACGATAGATGGTACAACTGCAACTCTTGATTCAGAGATCGAAGGCGGAAAAGAAGTGATCACTACTTCAATGCCTTTCGTTGCCGGTGCATCTGAAGGAATGGCAGAATGGAAAATTCCAAACATGCGTGGTATCATGTCGGCACGTACAAAACCACTTACTGTTGTTGAGCCGATTGAAGTTGCACAGAAAGTAAAACTGGTTTCTTATGACAAACCGATTTTAAGAAGTGCAGTGAAAATGATCGCTGTTGATGATGCATCGAAATTATTTGACATCATCCGCGAAGAGAAAAAAATTATCTGATCCATTACAAAAGAAAAAACTATGTCAGTACTCGTATATATAGAAAACGCAGAAGGAACATTTCGTAAATCAGCTTTTGAAGCGATCAGTTATGCATCTGCAATTGCAGCAAAACTTGGTAAGCAATTGGTTGCACTTTCAATTGGAAATGTCAGCAACGACGAACTTGCAAAAGCAGGACAGTATGGAGCAACAAAAGTGTTAAATGCTTCCGGTGATAAGTTAAATACACCAAACACTCAGGCTTACTCAAGCGTAATCGCTGCTGCTGCAAAAGCTGAAAATGCTGAAGTGATCGTTCTCTCTGCATCATTTGCAGGAAAAACAATTGCTCCGCGAGTATCAATAAAACTTGATGCTGGACTTGCAGAAAATGTGGTGAGTCTTCCTGTAATGGATGGAGCTTTCACTGTTAAAAAAGGATCCTTCTCAGGAAAAGCATATTCAATCATTGAAATGCTTGCCGGTGTAAAGGTTATCAGTATGATGCCGAACTCTTATAAGGTTGTTCCTAGTGCACAATCAGCACAAGTAACCGCTTTTGATTTTATTCCTGATGCAAAAGATTTCACGGCAACAGTGAAGGAAAGAGTGAAAGCAGGAAATACAATTTCACTACCTGAAGCTGAACTGGTAGTTTCTGCGGGACGAGGAATGAAAGGTCCTGAGAACTGGGGAATGATCGAAGAACTAGCCAAAGTACTTGGAGCTGCTACTGCTTGCAGTAAGCCGGTTTCCGATGCAGGCTGGAGACCACATTCAGAACACGTTGGCCAGACAGGTATTGCAATCAGTCCGAATTTATATATTGCTGTAGGAATAAGCGGAGCCATCCAGCATCTTGCCGGAGTGAGTTCTTCTAAGGTCATCGTAGTGGTAAATAAGGACCCCGAAGCACCCTTCTTCAAAGCTGCCGACTATGGTATTGTAGGCGATGCTTTTGAGGTGGTTCCAAAGCTTATTGAAGCAGCTAAAGCCTTCAAAGCAAGCCAGAATTAACATTGCGGAGGCGAAACAAATTTTTATTAATTTCGATAAAGTCTAGTGCCGATTGGCATTGAAAAATGAAAAAAATCAAACTTGAAATAATCGGCCTGTCGTACAGCCAAACTCAATCCGGTGCATATGCTTTAGTACTCGGTGAAGACAAAGGCAAAAGACGCTTACCAATTATCATCGGAGCTTTCGAAGCTCAGGCTATTGCTATCGAACTTGAGAACATGACGCCAACGCGTCCGCTGACTCATGATCTTTTCAAAAGTCTTGCTCACTCTTTCAAGATTGAAGTTGAAGAAGTAATTATCTTCAATTTACTCGAAGGAGTTTTTTATGCAAAACTTATTTGCAACAACGGCGAAAAGAAATTAGAGATCGATGCAAGTACCAGTGATGCAATTGCAATCGCCGTTCGCTTTGGTTGTCCGATCTATACATACGAATTCATTTTATCTACTGCAGGAATTGCAACAGATGAAAATACTCCTCTTGAAAGTATCGAAGAACAAGTCGAACGTCCTGCAGGTTCTACAAGCAAACTTTCCGAAAACGAACTCAGCGTTGCAAGTACAGACGATCTGAAAGAAATGCTGAAGAAAGCAATAGACGATGAAGCTTATGAAAGAGCGAGTCGCATTCGGGATGAACTCAATAAGAGAAAGAGCAATTGATTTTAACGAATAACAAATAACGGGGGCTTATGAAAGCCTGACGATTTCTGATAAAAAGTTCAAGGGGTTTAAAGGGTTTAAGGTGTTACACCTTTCACACTTTAAACCCCTTAAATTTTGCATAAAATAATTTTTAAGGTGATTTTATTTTTATTGATTGAATTTTTTTAATCGAGCTGTCATAGTATTTTACCAGATAGAATTTTCGTTTCGAGTTATAATACGGATGGGTGAATTCGTTTGAGGGATATTCAATTTCAGTTACAAGTTTGCGAACATAGTTTTCATCAAAAATGAGTAATCTTTTTAAAGTAAATATCACTGATACTTCCTGTAAAATTGCTAATTCATTATTATTAATGAATTTCATATTCACATTATATACAGAAGGAGTTGAATAAAGAGAATCTCTGACTTTTTTTCCTTCATTAGAATAAAAACTTATTTGTACAATGGTCGATAAATTTTCGGTGGGCCTGAATCCAACAGTTGCAAATCTATAATCATTAACAATTACGGCCATTTTTGCAGACTCGTAATTATAAGGAAAGTCATATAATTCTTTTTTGTTGAAATCATAAGCTTTAAAAATCAATGAATCATAAAACAATACTATACAACTTAACGAATCAGGAGAAAATTCTACAGTGCCGTTTGAAACGACAAGGCTGTCTTTAGCAAAATATAGAATTTTTGTGTTTCCGGATTGCTGAATTTTTATTGTTGATGCATTGCCATTTATAGTAAACGATAACCAAATAAACGTAATCAGGAATATACATTTTTCCATAATATTAAATTTATCAGGATGGTAAATAATTAATCAGTGTTAATGTGAAACAGCCTGAATTTCTTTCGGATCGTGTTTATGTTTGAAGAAAATTGCAAATAGAATTGCAACGATCATTGCGTAGGCAGCAAAAGAAAGCCAGATGTGTTGCCAGTCTTTTTCACCGGTAGCACTTGTGAAATATTTATCAATTGCATATCCGCTTACCACGCTTCCCAGATAAGCACCAACCCCATTAGTCATCATCATAAATAATCCTTGTGCACTCGAACGGATTGAAGAATCTGTATTTGTTTCTATGAAGAGTGAACCGGAGATGTTGAAAAAATCGAATGCCATTCCATATACGATACATGAAAGTATGATCATCCATAATCCACCAGCCGGATCTCCATAGCCGAATAATGCAAACCTTAAAACCCAGGCAAGCATTGAGAAAAGCATTACTTTTTTAATGCCAAATCTTTTAAGGAAAAATGGAATTGTAAGGATGAAAACGGTTTCAGAGATCTGGGAAATTGACATGATGATCGTAGAATATTTCACTACCAAAGAATCTGCGTATTCAGGAAATCTTTTGAAGTCATCGAGGAATGAATCACCATACATATTTGTCAATTGCAATGCACCACCCAGAAACATAGAGAAGATAAAGAACAATGACATTTTATAATTGCCAAACAATTTAAAAGCACTTAATCCTAATTGTTCAAGCAATGAAGAATCTTTTGAAATGCTTTTCTGCGGCGGACATTTTGGAAGTGTGAAGGCGTAAATTCCCAGTACGATCGCTGCAATTCCGCCTATGATAAACTGATTCGCATTGGCTTTACTTCCTGTCAGATTGGTGATCCACATGGCAACGATAAAACCAATTGTTCCCCACACACGAATAGGAGGGAAGACTTTTATGACATCGAATTTATTGTCTTTGAGAATTGTATAGGCGATTGAATTCGAAAGTGAAATTGTAGGCATGTAACAGATCATCGCACCAAAGATCACATAGTAAAGCGTGTCCGGATCATTTACACTGGGCACATAAAATAAGATCAAACCATAAAGTATATGTAGAATTCCATACAGTCTTTCTGCATTCATCCACTTATCTGCAATGATCCCTGCGATCGTCGGCATAAAGAGTGATGACAATGCAAGCGTAGAAAAGATAGCACCAAACTGTGCACCTGTCCAGCCTTTGGCATTGAAACAATAAGTACCGATTGTGATCAGCCATGCACCCCAGACAAAGAATTGAAAAAAACTCACTACAGTCAGACGAAATTTAATGCCCATATTTTTTGCGTTTAGTTTCGAAAGATAGTTTAAATCTTAAATACTCGTAAAAACTTCGATATTTTATTTTCCGTGGCAATACGACTGAATATGCAGATATTCTGAACGGATTTGCGCTATTTTTATATGCTCTCTGTTTACTTAAGTATGCAGAAAGTTATTTGAAAAGAGCGCCGTTGTTGAAAAGCGTTATAGTTCGAGACGATATCAAGAAGAAACATGAATTATTTAGTTTTTCACAAACTTTTCTGAAACATTTTCTTTCTCCGTAACAATGGTCACCAAGTAAATTCCTGCTGCAAGATTATCCATCGGAATATTTTTCGAGAAATTTCCGGCATCAGCTATTACATCGTCAACAAAAAGAATTCTACCGGAAATATCTGTGAGTATAATTTTTAAATGATTTCCTTTGAGATCATATGCTTGTAAAAAAGCATTTTGCAAATTTGAATTATAATAAACGCTTAGTTTCGGAACCGAATTTTGAGGAAGTTCTCTGATCGCAGTAATAGTGTCGCAGACACTACTCTGAAAAGCCCCAAGTCCATAGTTTGGATGATTAGGAACTGTCCTAAAATTGTAGCAAGGAAGACGGATAGCATGTTGTCTAACGTCACAACTCACACCGCTGCTATCCGGATAATTTATGTAATGAAGATCAACAACACTATTTCCAGCTGTTATGTAAATCTTATCATCATTTGCAAGGTACATATACCAGAAATTGTCTAGTAACGGAGGATAAGGTGAGTAGTATCCATCATTGCTAGCAACTGAGTCAAGTGATGGCTGAGCTAATGAATCTGTCCTCATTTGAAAAATATGATAAGTTGAAGCGGCATATAAAAATTGGGAGCTTCTTGAAAATGCTAATGCAGAACCTGGATGTGTGTCAGTGCAATCTATTATTTTAGCGTTTGAAAACATTCCTGAACATCTATCAAAATTAAACAAGTATACATAGAAGACCCAAGGACCATTAAATGCATTTGATAATGAGTAGGCGAATTTACTACCATCCGGACTGAAAAGCGGTTGAGTAGCATTCAAGTATGCAGGAGGAACATTTAGATTTTGAGTAGAAATTTGTGAAACCCCATCAGGTGTTAATAAAATTTTGTAAGCAAGATCAGAGCTGTCTTTAATAGCAACGATCCACCAGTCTCTTCCATTTGCATGCTTGCATGCGGCAATTCCGTAACTAAAAGTATCCTGAACAGCAATTAGGTTTTTTGAAATAACCCTGCCTAGGCCGCCATTCAGATTAAGGTCAATAACAGAATAGTAAATTTCTGTAGCTGCTAAATTCGCATCGTAATTTCCCGTCATATGAAAAAGTACAAATTGATTTTGCTGACCCGAAAAGGGACAATTATATTTGCAGAAGCAAAAGGAAGTCCATCGCTAAAATCAGATGTATATTGTCCCGGATTTAAATCATCTCCATTATCCATAATGTTTCCGGTTGCATCCGCAACATAAACTCCATTTGTGGCAATAACAATATTTCCCATACTGTCCGAAATATTAGCTTGTGCACCAACAAATTTCATGGGTCTTGCTTCGGGAATTCCTTGAAATCCGGAATCAAAATTGATCCGTGCTCTCATGGTAGTTGTAAAAGAATCCAAACCTGTGGTATATCCTACTAAGTAGTTTGCGCTTTGAAATTGCGAATAACCACAAAATGAAAGACAAAGTAAAAGGAGAATTAATAGTGTTCTCATAATATTAATAGCAGCCCGAGTATTCGGGCTGCTATTGTAAATTTAGACAAATTAATGTACGACGCCTAATTGCCCTGCAAAGGTTGAAAGGTCTCATTTTTTGGTGATATCTTTTCGGTCTGTTTAGGTGAGATTTTCGTTAACTTTGCAACCGTTAGATATTATATTTTATGAAACAATACCAAGATCTTCTCAATCATGTAATGCAAAAAGGTAGCGACAAAAGCGATCGCACCGGTACCGGCACACGGAGTGTGTTTGGATACCAGATGCGGTTTGACCTGGCTGAAGGATTTCCATTACTGACAACAAAAAAGTTGCATACTAAATCAATCTTTCATGAACTGTTGTGGTTCATCAAAGGGGATACGAATATAAAGTACCTCAAGGATAATGGCGTCTCCATCTGGGACGATTGGGCTGATGAGAATGGTGACCTCGGTCCGGTATACGGTTCACAATGGCGCGCATGGAAAACGGATGATGGTCGCAAGATTGATCAGCTTTCTGAGGTGATCGATCAGATCAAAAAGAATCCGGATTCGCGAAGGCTAATTGTAAGTGCATGGAATGTTGGGGAAGTAAGTAAAATGAAATTGCCGCCTTGTCACGCTTTCTTCCAGTTTTATGTTGCTGATGGAAAATTGTCTTGTCAGTTGTATCAGCGTAGTGCTGATATATTCCTTGGTGTTCCATTTAACATTGCTTCATATGCAGCACTCACAATGATGGTAGCGCAGGTAACAGGACTAAAGCCCGGAACCTTTGTTCATACTCTTGGCGATGCTCATATTTATACCAATCACTTTGAACAAGTGAATCTGCAACTCACAAGAGATCCAAGACCTCTTCCTCAACTAATTTTAAATCCGGAAGTGAAAAGTATTTTCGATTTCAGATTTGAAGATCTTTCCATCGTTAATTATGATCCGCATCCGCACATCAAAGGTGCTGTAGCCGTATAAAATAAATTATGCTTTCAATTGTAGTAGCCGTTTCTGAGAATAATGTAATTGGTCATGCCAATGATCTGCCGTGGAAATTATCCGGCGATCTGAAACGTGTTAAAGCGCTGACGATGGGACACCATCTCATCATGGGCAGAAAGACATATGAGAGCATCGGCAGACCTTTACCTGGAAGAACAACAGTAATCGTTACACGACAAAAACGATACGCTCCTGAAGGCTGTATTGTGGTAAATACTTTTTTTGATGCAATAAAAGTTTCCTGGAATGATAACGAAGCTTTTGTTTTCGGTGGCGGCGAAATTTTTAAAGTTGCATTACCACATTGCGATAAAATATATCTGACGAGAATTCATACAACAATTGAAGGCACTGTATTTTTTCCTGAATTGAATATGGATGAATGGGAAATCATGGCGGAAGATAAATATCCGGCTGATGAGAAGAATGAGTTTGCTTGTACGGTTTTTGAAATGCAACGGATAAAAGTTAAAATTTAACACTAAGATCACTAAGTTTAGCACAAGAGCACAAGTGATTTATTTTATCTTGTGTTCTTGTGACTAATTTTAGTGATCTTAGTGTTGAAATTTTTAAGTTTCAATTCAACCTATCCACTTTCCCCCAAAAAAAAGTCCCGCCGAAGCAGGACCATATTTTTTATTTTTCATTTTTCGTTTTTCACTTTCTGTGCATCCCGCAACTTTCATTCGGACATCCATCTTTCGCACAATCAATCCCCGCTGCTTTGCATGCTGCCATACATTCTTCTGTGCAACTTCCGCCTTCAGATTTCATTCCGCCCATTGCATGAACACATGCATCTTTCTTCACATAACACTTTCCGTTTTCCATTTTAACACAAGCAGAGCTGTCTAATTTTCCTGAGGCCATCATTTCTGCACACGCTGCAGAATCCATAACGCAATTTCCATCAGCATCCATTTCACAACCCATTCCCATTTTCTCGCCGCCACTCATGTGACATTCAATTGCTGCTTTATCAGAACAACAAGCGTCCATAGTTTCTGCGCTGCCACCTGTTACTGCTATGTAAGGAGCAATTACCAATGAAACGATAGACATCAATTTGATAAGGATATTCATTGAAGGACCTGATGTATCTTTGAACGGATCACCAACTGTATCACCTGTAACAGATGCTTTATGTGGTTCTGATTTTTTGTAGAACATTTCTCCATTGATCATAACACCTTTCTCGAAAGATTTTTTTGCATTGTCCCATGCACCACCTGCATTTGACTGGAAGATTCCCATTAACACACCGCTTACTGTTACACCGGCTAACAATCCACCAAGAACTTCAGGACCGAATGTAAATCCAACGATCAATGGTGTGATCAATGCAATTGCACCCGGCATGATCATTTCACGGATCGATGCTTTAGTTGAAATGGCAACACATTTTTCATATTCCGGTTTTGCTTTGTATTCCATGATGCCCGGAATATCGCGGAACTGTCTGCGGACTTCGTGTACCATATCCATAGCAGCTTTTCCAACTGCCTGGATACATAATGCCGAGAAAATAAATGGAATCATTGCACCTACAAATAATCCTGCAAGTACATCTGCTTTATAAATATCAATCGCAGAAATTCCTGCTATACCTACAAAGGCTGCAAATAATGCTAACGATGTTAATGCTGCTGAAGCGATCGCAAATCCTTTTCCTGTTGCTGCTGTTGTATTTCCTACTGCATCTAAATTGTCTGTACGCTCACGAACTTCAGGAGGTAACTGGCTCATCTCTGCAATACCACCGGCATTATCTGCGATCGGACCGAATGCATCAATTGCTAATTGCATTGCTGTTGTTGCCATCATTCCGGCTGCAGCTATTGCTACTCCGTATAAACCTGCACATCTGTATGAAACAATAATACCTGCTGCTAATGTCAGAATCGGGATCACTGTTGATTTCATACCAACAGATAATCCACTGATGATATTGGTTGCATGGCCGGTAGAAGATTGCTGAATGATTGAGTTCACCGGACCTTTGCCCATGGCAGTATAATATTCAGTTACGATACTCATAATTGCACCAACTGCAGTACCTGTCAGGATTGCAAGAAACACTCCTGTTTTTGTGAATGTAGCAGTACGAAGAATGATATCACCATCAGGTAACATCCAGTTCACAACAAAATAAGAAGCGATGACTGTAAGGATCATCGATGCCCAGTTACCCAGGTTCAATGCATTCTGAACACTTGATTTTTCATCTTTAATTGTAACGAACCATGTTCCTACGATTGAGAAAAGAATTCCCAGACCACAAATCACCATTGGTAATAAGATCGGCGACATTCCTCCGAAATTATCAGTAACAATTACTTCCTGACCTAAAACCATAGTTGCTAAAATGGTTGCAACATATGATCCGAAAAGATCGGCACCCATTCCTGCTACGTCACCAACGTTGTCACCAACGTTATCTGCAATCGTGGCAGGATTACGAACATCATCTTCAGGAATTCCTGCTTCCACTTTTCCAACTAAGTCAGCACCAACGTCAGCAGCTTTAGTATAGATACCACCACCAACACGTGCAAACAATGCGATCGATTCAGCTCCTAATGAAAATCCAGTTAATACTTCAATTGCTGTTCTAACTGTGTCTTCACCTAAGCCTGCAAAAATATTCAGGAAGGCAATGAACAATCCGCCTAATCCTAAGATCGCAAGACCAGCAACACCAAGTCCCATTACCGTTCCACCTGTGAAAGAAACTTTCAACGCTTGTTTTAAACTAGTACGTGCAGCTTGTGTTGTACGGACGTTTGCTTTTGTGGCAACCTTCATTCCTATATATCCGGCAGTAGCTGAAAACACAGCCCCGATAATAAAAGCTATTGAAATGATCCAACTTGAATGTATTTCTTTACCATTCACTTCATGAATGGTTCCTGAATAAGCTAGTAATACTGCAGCGAACGTTACGAAAATACCTAGTACTTTCCATTCTGCTTTTAGAAATGCCATTGCTCCGTCAGCGATATATCCTGCTAACTCTTGCATCTTAGCATCACCGGCATCCTGTTTATTGACCCAGGCTGCCTTGATGAACATGACTATTAATCCGACGATACCGAGAATTGGTATCAAGAACACGAAATTTTCCATAAAATGCTATTTTTGAAGGGCTGCAAAGGTAGATTAATACTCAATATTTCCAAACGATATTAAAATTTCGGATTTCGGATTTCGAATTCCGGAATGAGCCAATTCTATACTTCATTTCCAATTCCAAATTGTTGTAGTGTTATGAAAGTAAGCGGTTTACAAATATTTCGAAAACCCTAAATCCTAAATCCGGAATCCGAAATCCAAAATCGTTCGCATTTCGAGCGAAAATTACTACCTTCGCGGCCCGCTTAACTTAGAAAGCGTCATAACTACATGCAAATCAGAAATATAGCCATTATTGCCCACGTTGATCACGGTAAAACGACCTTGGTTGACAAAATGCTGCATCAAGCCAAACTTTTTCGTGATAATCAGGCGACTGATGATCTTATTCTTGATAATAATGACCTAGAACGTGAACGTGGTATCACTATCGTTGCCAAAAACGTTTCAATCAGATACAAAGACGTAAAAATCAACATCATAGATACACCTGGTCACGCCGATTTCGGTGGTGAAGTGGAGCGTGTACTGACAATGGCTGATAGTGTATTGCTTTTAGTCGATGCTTTTGAAGGTGCAATGCCGCAAACGCGTTTTGTTACTCAAAAAGCACTTGCTCTTGGATTAAAACCAATTGTCGTGATCAATAAAGTCGACAAAGAAAACTGTCGCCCCGACGAAGTGCATGAGCAGGTATTTGACTTGTTCTATAACCTAGGAGCAACAGAAGAACAACTAGGTTTCCCGACTCTTTATGGTTCATCGAAGCAAGGCTGGATGAGCACAGACTGGAAAACTCCGAAAGAAGATATCACTGATTTACTTGATACAATTATAGATTATTGTCCTCCTGCAAATGTTCGTCAGGGTACACCTCAGATGCTGATCACTTCTCTTGACTATTCAAGTTTCGTTGGTCGTATTGCTATCGGTCGTGTTTTCCGTGGAACAATGCGTGAGAGTATGCCGGTTTCATTGATGAAACGTGATGGTACTATTCTTAAGTCGCGTGTAAAAGAAATTCACAGCTTCGAAGGATTAGGTCGTAGCAAACAAACATTTGTTGAGGCAGGTGATATTTGTGCAATCGTTGGACTGGAAAGTTTTGATATCGGTGACACAATTGCTGATTTCGAATCTCCGGAAGCACTTCCTACAATTGATGTCGATGAGCCGACAATGAGTATGTTTTTTACCATCAACAATTCACCGTTCTTTGGTAAAGAAGGAAAGTTTGTCACTTCACGTCACTTACGTGATCGTCTTTATAAAGAGATCGAAAAAAATCTTGCTTTACGTGTTGAAGAAACATCTTCTCCGGATGCGTACAATGTTTATGGTCGTGGTGTACTTCACTTATCGATCCTTATTGAAACAATGCGTCGTGAAGGGTATGAACTGCAAGTTGGACAACCGCAAGTTATCGTAAAAGAGATCGATGGAGTAAAATGTGAACCGATTGAAATGCTTACTGTCAATGTTCCTGAAGAATTTTCAGGTTCTGTAATTGACCTGGTAACACAACGCAAAGGTGAACTTTTGATCATGGAACCAAAAGGTGATGTACTGCATTTAGAATTCAGTATTCCTGCCCGAGGGGTGATCGGACTCCGGAATAATATGTTAACAGCTACCCAAGGTGAGGCAATTATTGCCCATCGATTCAAAGCATACGAGCCATGGAAAGGTGACCTTCCGGGTCGCATCAATGGTGTGCTTTTATCTATGGACAAAGGCAAGACAACTGCCTACTCAATTGACAAACTTCAGGATCGTGGCAGATTTTTTATTGATCCTGCTGAAGAGGTTTATGCAGGTCAGGTGATAGGGGAGAGTATTCGTCCGGGAGATCTTGTAATAAACGTTACTCGTGCAAAACAATTAACAAATATGCGTGCATCAGGTAGTGATGACAATGTTAGAATTACACCAAAAATTAATTTCTCTTTAGAGGAAGCAATGGAATACATTGAAAAAGATGAATACCTAGAAGTAACTCCTAAAGCAATTCGTATGAGAAAAATCATACTTGATGAAAATGAGAGAAAACGATATTCAAAAAATAATTAACAATCCTTCATTATAAACAAATTAATTGCAATATTGCGAAAAAATTCACCTCTACTAATTTTTATTCCACTCGAAATGAATAAGCTTAAATCACTCTCCTTCATACTGTTAGCAGTAGCAGTAGCAGGTTGTAACGGCTTAGGGAAAATGGCCAAAAACTACAGCCAGGTTAAACACGAAGTAACCCCTAATCCACTAGAACTCCATGGCGACAGCGTTGCTATCTCAGTTAAGGGTACGTACCCTCCAAAGTACTTCGCTAAAAAAGTAGATGTTGTAGTAACTCCGGTTATTAAATCTTCTACAGCTGAGCATTCGTACAAATCTGTCACTATTGTTGGTGAGAAATCACAAACAGCCGGTGTTAAGATCAACGAAAAAGCAGGCGGTAGTTTTACCTACACTGACAAGATCGCTTACACAGCTGACATGAAAGCCGCTGATGTTATGGCTAAATCAACAGGTACTAAAGGCAAAACAACGAAAGAGATCGGAGCAATTAAAATTGCTGACGGTACGATCGTTACTCCGCTTTTAGTTAAAGCTGACGAAAAAGCAATCGTAGGAAAAGATGCTTTCCAAAGAATTACTCCGGCGAATTTTGATGGCGGAATTTACTATTTGATCAATACATCAAATGTAAATCCTAACTTCAAAGTGAAGAAGTGTGATATCAATAACAAAGTTCAGTTTTCAATGTTGGATTCAGCAATGAAAGCATTATCTGTTGCTCCTTATTCTGTAAAAGGCGTAAGCATCATGGGTTATGCATCACCTGATGGAACTGAAAAAATCAATACTGATCTTGCTGAAAATCGTTCGAAATCATCTGCAAAATATATGGCAGATGCAATGACGAAAATGATGAACAAAGATCGTAAACCTAAAGAGCGTATCAAGATCAGCGCAGACAGTTCATTGTTCACTCGTAGCACTACGAATGAAGACTGGGCAGGTTTCCAGACATTGATGCAAAATTCTGATATGCCTCAGAAAGATATGATCCTTCGTATCGTTGCTTCTAATTCAGATGCTGAAGCTCGTGAAATGGAAATTAAGAAAATGGGTAAAGCATATGATGAGATCGCAGAAGGTGTACTTCCTAAATTACGTCGTTCTGCAATTACTATCAATGCTGATAAAATCGGTCGTTCTGATGAGCAGATCACTGCACTTGCAAAATCAAATCCTGATTCATTAAATGTTGAAGAGATCCTTTATGCTGCAACATTGACAACTGATAACAACGAAAAACTTTCTATCTATCGTTCTGCTGAGCGTATCTATCCACAAGACTGGAGAGCAGCAAACAATGTTGGAATGGTTCTTTTCTCAACAGGTGATGTTGATGGAGCAATGACTCAGTTCACAAAAGCTGATCAATTGAACCCAAGCAATCCGGTTATTAAAAATAACATGGGTGCTGTTTATAGCCGTAAAGGTGACCGCACAAATGCTGCTGCAGCTTATGCAGAAGCAAGTGCTGCAGGTTCCGAAGTAAATGAAAATATGGGAATCATTGATATCCGTAACGGTAACTATTCTGCTGCCGTATCTCATTACTCAGGAGTAAATAGCTTCAATGCTGCTTTAGCTAAATTATTAGCAGGTGACAAAGATGGTGCAATGAGCACAATCGATGCTTCTCCTGATAAAGATACAGCTATGGGAATGTACCTTAAAGCAATTATCTCTTCCCGTAAAGGTGATAACACAGGTGTTGTATCTAACCTTACATCAGCTATCGCTAAAGATGCTTCATTGAAATCAATGGCTGCTGAAGATCGTGAATTCATTAAATTATTCAACGACGCTTCTTTCAAAGCTGCAGTACAATAATTCGAAAATATCATTTATGAAAAATCCCCTGGAGAAGTTCTTCAGGGGATATTTTTTTTTTGTAATTTGGGATTAGAGATTTGTAATTAGAAAAAATCGAAAGCCTAATTGAAATAGCTACTTCTGTATATACCTCATTATTCATTATTCATCGTTTTGCTAAATAGAGGGCTCTACTAGAAAACGAAAAGATCCTTCCAGGATGACGAGTCGGTTTACTTCAAATGCAAAAGGGAAAAAAAGATTCGGGCGAAGGCCCGAATCTTTTTATTTTTGGTCAATTCAAGGTCATCCTGAAAGGACCTTTTCGGTTATTAAGCCTTACTGTTTCATGTCTATAATTAGATAATGAAAATAAATTTTATACCTGCCAATTCAGAAAAAAAACCAAAAGCCAAATCAAGGTAACTACTTCTGTAGCTACACCATTTTTCAATTTTAGTTATTAGTTAAAATATGACCTTCCAGTCATTCTCCCGAAACAAATTCGCTCTATACTTAGCAAATTCTTTCTGAGGTTCCGTAGTTTGATTTTCTGCTGAACGAACTTTTTTGAATTTATCAATGATCAATTCGTCAACTTCTAATCCTAAATCGTTTGCAAGGGTTTCAATTTTTTTGAAACAGTTCGACAGCCGGGAAATATCCGGATGCTTTTCGATAATGAGTGTCATGTGTTAAGTAAAGTGTGTTTGTGTGTATGATACTGCCAAATAAGATAATATTATTCAGGAAGACAAAAAAAATAGGTTAATCCTAACCGAATCTTATTTCAATACAAATTTCTAATTATTTCATCTGCTGATTGAAAACGTACTGGATCAGGTTAGCGCCCATTTTAAGAGCTTTCTGTCGTGCTTCGGGTTTATCCTTGTGTACATCGTAGTCTTCCCAGCCATCGCCTAAATCGCTTTCAAAGCTATAGTAAACGACAAGTCTGCCTTCGTAGATCAATCCAAATCCTTGCGGAGGTTTTCCATCATGTTCGTGGATTTTTGGCAAGCCATCCGGAAAGTCAAATTTCTGATGGTAGATGGGATAGGAGAAAGGTAGTTCAACAAGATCAAGTTCGGGAAATACTTTTTTTAGTTGCGGCCGGACAAATGGATCAATACCAAAATTATCGTCAATGTGTAAAAAGCCACCACTGACAAGATACTTTCTTAAATTTTCTGCTTCAGCATTTGACAAAACCCAATTGCCATGTCCGGTCATGTGAAGAAACGGATAATTGAAAATTTCCGGACTGCCAACCTCTACGATCGCTTGTTCAGGATTGATATTCGTCCCAAGATTAGTATTGCAAAACGTGATAAGATTAGGTAACGAAGTTTCAAGATTTGCATACCAGTCGCCACCACCATTATATTTCAATAAGGCAATCTTAAAAGATGGATCTGCAGCCTTTGCATTATTGATAAAAGAAAATGCAATTATTGCGAAGAAGAAATTTCTCATTATGCTAATGTACAATTAATAGAGTGTAGTTTAAAGATTTTAACACAAGATCACTAAGTTTTTGGCACAAGAGCACAAGTGTTCTTGTGATATATTTTAGTGATCTCAGTGTTTAATTTTAAGCGTAAACTATTCTTTCCCATGCTTATTAAAATTGAAATAAGCACAAGCCGCCATAGCCGCAGTTTCCGTCCGTAATCTTTCAGGTCCCAGACTCGTTAATACAAAACCGTTTTCCTTCGCTGCAAGAGTTTCACTTTCATGAAAATCACCTTCCGGTCCGATGAGAATTACTGCATCTTTCCCCGGCTTAAGTATATTTTTCAAATGATTCTCTGGACCGGCTTCCATAGCACAGATAAGCTTCTGTTCTTCTAACTCTGTTTTCAGGAAATTATTGAAAGGCTGCATTTCATTGATCACAGGTAACAGCGCCTTGCCCGATTGCTTTATTGCAGAGATAGCTATTCGCTTCAATCGGTCTGTTTTTACATCTTTCCTTTCTGAATGACGACATACCAGAAAAGAGATCTTATATAATCCCAGCTCAACACATTTTTCTAAAAGCCATTCGATCCGGTCAATGTTTTTTGTGGGTGCAATTGCAAGATGAAACAGTGGCCGGGAAATCTTCTGGACTTCTTTCGATTCTATTGTAGCAATGCAATCGTGTTTGTTGATCTCAGAGATAACAGAAGTATAAATATTTCCGGCGCCATCAGTGATCAGGATCTTTTCACCAACATTTTTCCTGACAACTTTCAGATGACGGAATTCATCATCTTCCAGAATTATCTGTCCTGCTGAATTAATATTTCCGAAATAAAGATCCACACGATTTTTTTTACAACTGACAAGAAACAAAAAAACCTTCTCCGAAGGAAGAAGGTTTTTAAAATTATATTAACCCTAATTCAGTCATGCATTCACTGTTAATTTCGGTGCTGCATTAAGAATTTCCGGAGTAGCGTATTCTGCATACTGAGCAAAGTTCTGAACGAAAGAAGATGCAAGTGTATTCATCTTTGCATCGTATTCGTTTTTATCTGCCCATGTATTTCTTGGATTCAAAATTTCTGTCGGAACACTTGGACAAGTCTTCGGCATTGAAAGTCCGAATACCGGCATTTTCTCAAATTCAACTTTGTCAAGTTCGCCATTCAACGCTGCTGCGATCATCGATCTTGTGAACGATAACTTCATCCGGTTACCTACACCATAAGATCCGCCAGACCAGCCTGTGTTAACAAGCCATACATTTACATTATGTTTCTTCAGTTTTTCACCAAGTAGTTCTGCGTATTTCGTTGGATGTAATGGCAAAAATGCTTTTCCAAAACAAGCAGAGAATGTTGTTGTCGGTTCTGTAACACCAACTTCTGTTCCTGCAACTTTTGCAGTATATCCTGAAATGAAATGGTACATAGCCTGACCTGCATCTAATTTAGATATAGGAGGAAGAACACCAAAGGCATCACATGTAAGGAAGAAAATGTTTTTAGGAATTCCTGCAATTGATGGTTCTACTGCATTGTCGATATGATGAATAGGATACGCTGCACGAGTGTTTTCAGTCTTGCTGATATTATCGTAATCAACGATCGTTGTTCCTTCAATAAATTCAATGTTCTCAACCAATGCGCCGAATTTAATAGCGTCAAAGATCTGTGGTTCTTTTTCTTTGGAAAGATTCACACATTTTGCATAACAACCGCCTTCAAAATTGAAAACAGTATCATCTGCCCAGCCATGCTCATCATCACCGATCAAACCTCTGTTTGGATCAGCACTCAAAGTTGTTTTTCCTGTTCCTGATAATCCGAAGAAGATAGCAGTATCGCCTGCTTTACCAATGTTTGCAGAGCAGTGCATTGATAAAACTTTTTTCTCATGTGGTAAAACATAATTCAATACAGAGAAAATACCTTTTTTGATCTCACCTGTATATGCAGTTCCGCCAATAAGAATTATCTTTTTTGTAAAATTCAATACTGCAAAATTTCCCTGACGTGTACCGTCAACTTTAGGATCCGCAATAAATCCGGGAGCACAGATGATCGTCCATTCTGCTTTTACAGCATTCAGAATTTCTTCTTTCGTAGGACGTAAGAATAAATTATGTGCAAATAAATTTGCCCATGGTGATTCAGTTACAACACGGATATTTAATCTGTGTTTTGGATCCGCACAAGCATAAGCATCGCGGACATAAATAGTTTTGCCCTGAAGGTATCCTGTAACACGATGATAAAGGCGATCAAATTTTTCAGAATCAAATTTGATATTGATGTCGCCCCACCAAACTGATTTTTCAGTGGTCTCATCGCAAACTATAAATTTATCTTTTGGGGATCTTCCGGTAAATTTTCCTGTGTCAACAGCAAGGGCACCGGTATCGGTTAACATACCTTCGCCACCTAGAATGGTTTCTTCAACAAGCTCTGCAGGCTGTAAATTCCAGTATGCGTCGGCAACATTTTTTAAACCCAGGTCAGCGATGGTTGCATCCTTCGCTTTTAGGCCAAATTCGTTCATGAGTAAGGTGTTTTTTTACGTTGTGCAAAGAAAGGGAAAAATTCTCAGAAAGCCCAATTTAACGTTTTCGTTTGTGCTTACAGGGTTGGTTCTCATAGATATGGACCCATTTTGCATCTTTCAGAGTTTCGGTGGTCTGTTTCACAAATTCCGCCTGACTTTTTTCATCTAATTCGTTGAGTCGCAGGCAGTAATCTGTCTCACCTTCCCGGCCCCATGGCGTTTTTTCGTAATCTATGTTTTTGCCTGATTTAACAGCGAAATCGCTTATAAGATCCTCAAATGCTCTCATCGCTTTATTATCGGTTCCGGAACCAATGGAAAAAAATACAACACTTAAACGATAAAGATCGTCTTTTGAAGAATCTACTTTCGCAGTTGCACCTGCATTTACCGGTTCAACAGGTGCTGTCGTTATTGTTGGTTCTGTCTTCACGGGTTCAGTTTTAGTTTGAGAAATTACAGTTGAATCTGCAGCAGTTGCAGTTTCCTTATTTGACTTGCATGCAAAGAACAAAAAACTTGCAAGCGATAAGAGGAGGATTTTTTTTGACATAATATTTCTTTTTGTGAAGTGTTTATTTTCCTTTAACAGCAATGATCAAACTGATCCATCCCAGAATGAAGCACAGCCCGCCTAATGGTGTGATCGGACCAAGTATGCTTTTAATTCCGGACAGTCCGTTGATATCAATCGTACTCAATAAATACAATGAACCCGAGAATAACAAAATCCCTGCCGTAAAGAACCAGAAGGAATAATTTAATGCCGGTACATGAAATCGTTCTGACAAAAGTCCAAGAATCAAAATTGCAAAGGCATGATAGAACTGATACTTAACTCCGGTTTCAAAAACCTGTAATTGCTGAATGCTCAGTTTTTCTTTCAAGGCATGAGCACCGAATGCACCCAGGATAACTGCTGTGCCTGCGAAGATGGAGCCGAGGGTAATATATTTTGACATATTATTTTTTGCTATTTGAACTCGTCGATAAAGATATGAAATAAAAAACCCCGCTTATCCGGCGGGGTTTTTTTAACTTCATTATAATTATCTTTTTGCTGATATATAATTGTTGAGATCTGTAACTGATGATTCGAATTCAAATGCATCATTGATCTTGTAGTAATTTCCCAGATCATATGTGTGATCATAGGCATATTTAGCATAATCAACTTTTGTAGTTTCAAAATCAAACAATGTCAGAACTTCTTTTACTTGTTGTGATGTCAGACAGTTGTTTTGTAATACTTGCTTTGCAATTGTAAGTTTTGTGGATTCGAAATCTTTTGAACGGATTGTTTCTTTCATATCTCCGAAATCTGCAGGATTCATAGGCATCGGACAACCGATCTTGCCATTGTAACCTTGCACATAAACTACCTGTGTTGGAGGTGGAGTGTTCGTATAAACAGGAGTTGAACCTGTTGTTGTAGTTGTAGATGAATGTGTTGTTGTAGTAGTTGTTGTACTTGAAGATGTCGTTGCACCATCATCCATTCCGAAACCGGATGCATTGATGCTGATACTTCCGCCACCTGTACCATCCATGTCGGTTCCGCTTACACCCATATTAATGCTGATGTTGTCGCTACCGCCATTCGATGTTGTAGTTTGTGAATGTGTTGTTGTAGTAGTAGTTGATCCTACCGGTTCTGAAACAGGTGCTGTTGTAGTATACACAACCACTGTTTGAGAAGAAGGAGTTTGTGGTGCTTGTGCAATTGGAACTGCGCTTACATATCGTGTAACGTATTGTCCTTTGTTGTTTTGCTTGATATTCCAGGTAACTTCTGAACCCATTTCATTAAAGAACATGTTGAAATCAACGAAGCCTAATTTTGCATCTGCAAATACGATTCTTGCTTTGTAATGATCTGCGACCAGTTGCGTCATTTTTACATTCGTTTCCGGAGTTGCATTTTGTAAAATTCCGTTCAGAATGACTTGAAATTTTTCACCATTTTCGGCGAAGAGAATTGCATTATTTGCCTGTGCATTCACTGCAACAGAAAAAAAGAATGCGAGACCTAGTAAGTAAATTGCTTTTTTCATTTTATGTGGATTGTTTTTTCGTTTCGGGTTTTCGGGATTACTAAAAACGTGCCAAATGTATAAAAAAGGAACTTTCATAAGACATTTGTGGACTGTTATTTTCCTGATTTATACAGGTTAACTTGTTGAAATTCTGATAATCAAATAGCATTTTCAGATTGTTTTGACAATAATAACAGTTGCACTGATCCATTGCAATGCCATTTGTTATCTTCGCCCGAAATTCATTTCCTGTTATGCGTCGTATCTTATTAATCGGAGCCGGTCGGTCTTCTTCCAGTCTGATCAATTATTTTCTTGAGAATGCCCAGACCGAAAACTGGACGTTGACTGTGGGAGATGTTTCCGTTGAAAGTGCACGTCAGAAAACGAATGATCACCCGGCGGCTACAGCTGTTCAGTTTGACATTACAAGTGAGACGGACCGTGAGAAACATATTGCAAATGCTGATATCGTTATCTCACTATTGCCTGCTCATATGCATTTACCGGTTGCAATAGAATGTGTCAAGCAGAAAAAAGATCTGGTTACAGCATCTTATGTTTCTCCTGAAATGCAGGAACTGGATGCAGGTGCAAAAGTTGCCGATATAATTTTACTCAATGAATGCGGACTCGATCCGGGAATCGATCACATGAGTGCAATGCAGATCATTGATGAAATAAAATCGAAAGGTGGCGAGCTCACTTCTTTCAAATCATATACAGGAGGATTGGTTGCTCCTGAATCGAATGACAATCCGTGGGGTTATAAATTTTCATGGAACCCGCGCAATGTGATCTTAGCAGGGCAGGGAACAGCACGATTTGTAGAGAATGGCAAGTACAAATACATTCCATACAATCGATTGTTCACGGAAATAGAAACGATAAGTGTCGACGAAAATAATTCTTATGATGGATATGCAAACCGTGATTCATTAGCTTACAGACATCATTACGGACTTGAAACAATTCCAACAATGCTGCGTGGAACATTGCGTCAGAAAGGATATTGCAAAGGCTGGAATGTTTTTGTAAAACTAGGACTTACGGATGATTCTTTTGTTGTTGAAGGTTCTTCTAAGATGACTTACGCTCAGGTTGTGGAATCGTTTATTCCTAAATCAGTCAAAGGAGCTACGCTGAAAGACCGGCTTGCTGCATTTATGAATTGTACTGTGAATGACGAATCCATTCAATTGGTAGAGTGGACAGGAATTCTTGCTGATGATCCGATCACTGTTCCTGATTCGACACCTGCACAGATCTTACAAACTTTATTGGAACGGAAATGGTTACTTCGACCTGAGGACAAAGACATGATCGTTATGCAGCATATTTTCGAATATAAATTAGCATGTAAAAATGTTCATCATACTTCTTCATTGGTTGTAAAAGGTGATAACTCTATTTATACTGCAATGGCAAAAACAGTTGGGCTACCTGTTGCAATTGCAGCAAAATTTATTCTCAATAAAAAGATTGCGTTGAAGGGTGTGCAAATTCCGATCGATAAATCTATCTATGAACCGGTGTTGAATGAACTTGAGCATTATGGAATTCGTTTTAACGAAAAAGTAATTTGAAAATCTGTTTACTTGTTTAAGGTTGGACTTTAGTTTTGAGGGATTGTCTTTTCATAGAATACTCCTGCCGTTTCTTATTTCGTAAGACTGTTTTTCAAATTAATATAATATTCCTTTGTCAATTCTATATAATCATTCGTAAACGATCCATCTTCTTCCTGAATAGTAATCTCTTCATCAGTCATCGTCCCAAATTGAAAAGAAAATTGCATCAATAATCGTTTCTCTGATTTATCGGAACGTGTTCGTACGCGTAAAAGATTTCTGCAAAACAATCCGCGCTTCTGAGCTTTGTCTAAAAACTCCATTCCTTCTTTACAAGGAAGAATTACACACAATCTTCCATTAGGTAAAAGCAATTTGATTGCACCGTCGATCAATTCATCAAAGGTGAGCACTTCACTATGTCGTGCGTGAATTCTTGCTTCTACATTTGGTTTAGATGCATGATGGAAGTAAGGCGGATTGGTTACGATGAGATCGTATGAAGGGACTTTATCTTTTGCAAATTCCTGTAAAGAAATATGATGCGGATACATTCTGAAAAACCAGGGTGAGATGCGGAAATTTTCTTTGGTCTGATTGTATGCATTTTCATCTATGTCGATAGCATCAATTTCAGCTTCTGATTTCTGTGCTAACATCAATGCAATGATTCCGGTTCCTGAACCGATATCAAGTATATGATTTGCATTTTCCGGAAGTACCCACGATCCGAGAAGTACGGCATCGGTACCTACTTTCATCGCGCACTTTTCCTGATGAATTGTAAATTGTTTAAATCGAAAAGACGTTTCGCTCATACATTCTTTGATGCGTGGAAAAATTGTTTCCTAAATTTAGGGAGAATTTTTTTAAATGCGAAGGTTTTATTTTTGGTGAGTAGTAAGTGGTAAGTTGTGAGTAGCACTGTGAGACTTGAATTCAACTATATAAGAATAGGAAAGTTGATTTATTTCCCGCAGAATTGCGCAGAATACGCAGAATAGCCGCAGATTGTGTTTAACTATTTAATATTATTTAACAAACAAATTTGAGACATTCATATTGACGTTTGACTTAAAAAAATCAAGTGGCGAGATAAATATCCAGCAGCCCTTCCGGAAGATCCAGATAAACAACCTTCAAGTCTTCATCCACTTCAGTAACTACATCATCATTCAGAGGAAAAAGAACTTCTTTTTCATTGATCATACATTTACCGATGTATTGCATCGGATATTCTGCTACTTCTGTTATGATTCCTAATTCACCGAAAGATTCATCAGTTGCTGTAAAACCTTCTACATCTTTCCAGCTCATAAGAACATTTGATTTCTTTTCGCGCATTTTTTCTGCGAAAAGTTCTTTGCCCAGGAATTTCTTGCCTTCAACATCTGAATTGATCTCTTCGAGTTTTACAAAAAAATCTGTGCCGTTCACTTCTAACTCTTCTATACAAAACGGAACGGGCAACCCATTGATCATAATAAAAAGGAAATCAAGTTTGATCAGTTTTTCCGGTCGTGAAATATCCGTCACGCAATTTAAATTGCCCTTATAGCCATGCGTCCGGTTGATAAAACCGACTCTTGAAAGTTTATTGATGTTAATTGATTTCACGGGTGTAAAATAAAAAATCCGTTCTGCAATCTGCAAAACGGATTTTTAAAGTTATACCGGAAAAGCTTATGCTTCTGCCGGAGCTTCACCTTCTGCAGCCGGAGCTTCAGGAGCTGATTCTTCAGCTACAGGAGCTGCTTCTTCAACCGGTGGAGGTGTATTTTTGATACGAATAGCTTCTGCTTTCGCTTCTTTCTTTTTCTTCTCATCAGCTAAACGATCTTCCATAGATTTTTTAGCGCTGCTTGTAAGATTTACTTTTTTCTCTTCGATCTTATTTACTTTTCCTTCTTCCCAGGCTACAAATTTTGCATCTGCTGCCTCTTGAGTAAGAACTCCTTTTGCAACTCCTTTTTGAAGGTGATTGCGGAAAAGAACTCCTTTGTAAGAAAGGATTGCACGACAAGTGTCTGTCGGCTGAGCTCCGTTGCCTAGCCAAGCCAGTGCTTTGTCGGAGTTGAGATTGATGGTCGCAGGATTCGTGTTGGGGTTGTAGTTACCAATAACTTCGATAAACTTACCATCCCTTGGAGCACGAGCATCTGCTACCACAATATGATAGTAAGCATTGTGCTTCTTACCATGGCGTGATAATCTGATTTTTACTGACATTTTTCTTCTATTTGATGGTTATTTGATCCCTTCTCCACCGACCTAGTGGATCACCATTCTCCGATGATGTTTTAAAAAGGGACGCAAATATCGTCTTTTCAAGTTAATAAACAAAACCTCCTCCCATTTTTGTTAAAGTTGACTATAATTTATTGGAAGAATTTGAACAAAGTGCGA